>JANOYJ010000128.1:0-2620 GCA_031428815.1 Phyllobacterium sp. | reverse complement strand
TGGGAGCAGGTCACGGTGATGCTTGTTGACGAGCGCATGGTGCCTCAGACCAGCGAGCGGTCGAATGCCAAACTGGTGCGCGACAATCTCATGCAAAACAACGCGGCCACCGCTTTCTTCGTTCCGATGTATGTCGGCGCGTTTGACGAGGGTGATGCGGCGCATCAGATTGAAATCGTCATAAAACGCGCCAAGCTCACCCCGCCGGATTTCGTCATACTCGGCATGGGAAATGACGGCCATACGGCCTCGTTCTTTCCGAACGGCGATCATCTCGCTGATGCCATTGATCCATCGCAAAAAGCGCTGGTGTTGCCGATGCATGCCGAGGGCGCGGGGGAGTCACGGCTCACACTGACGCTGCCGGTTTTGCTTGCCGCAAGCCATCTTGCACTCCATACTGAAGGCGCGGGCAAACGAGACGTGCTGGCAAAGGCGCTTGCTATTGGAACGCAGTCGATCACCATGCCGGTTCGCGCCGTCTTCGAGCATTCGACCAAACCGGTCACAGTTTTCTGGGCACCTTGACGCCCCTTTAGTGGAGCAACTTCCATGAACGTCGATAAACGCATCGCTGCCGTTACCAAACGCATCGTGGAGCGCTCGCGCCCGGCGCGTGAACTCTACCTCGCACGCTTGCGCGATATGGCCGCCAATAAACCGAAGCGCTCTCAACTCGGCTGTGCCAATCTCGCGCATGGTTTTGCCGTCTGCTCGCCCGGCGAAAAGCTGGCTTTGGCGGGGGATGTTGTGCCCAATATCGGCATTATCACCGCCTATAATGACATGCTTTCGGCGCATCAGCCGTTTGAGCACTATCCACAGATCATCAAGGAAACCGCGAAAGCCGCGGGCGGTATGGCGCAGGTGGCGGGCGGTGTGCCGGCCATGTGCGATGGCGTGACGCAAGGGCGCGCGGGCATGGAATTGTCGCTGTTTTCGCGCGATGTGATTGCCATGGCAACCGCAGTCGGCCTGTCGCATGACATGTTTGATGCCGCCGTCTATCTCGGCGTTTGCGATAAGATTGTGCCGGGTCTCGTTATCGGGGCGCTGACTTTCGGGCATCTTCCGGCGGTGTTTGTTCCGGCGGGTCCGATGACTTCCGGCATGGCCAATGATGAAAAATCCAAGATTCGCCAATTGTTTGTCGAAGGCAAAGTTGGCCGGGCGGAACTGCTGGACGCCGAGTCCAGATCTTATCACGGCCCCGGCACCTGCACTTTCTATGGCACGGCTAATTCCAACCAGATGTTGATGGAAATCATGGGCCTGCATTTGCCGGGCGCGAGTTTCGTCAATCCGGGCACGCCGCTGCGTGAAGCGCTGACCCGCGAGGCGACGCGCCGCGCTTTGGCCATTACAGCGCTCGGCAATGAATATACGCCGGTCGGCGAGATGATCGATGAGCGCTCCGTTGTGAACGGCATTATCGGGCTTCATGCCACAGGCGGCTCGACCAACCTTGCGATTCATCTTCTTGCCATGGCCTCAGCTGCGGGCATAAAAGTCACTTGGCGCGATCTGTCTGACTTGTCCGATGCCGTGCCGCTGCTGGCGCGTGTCTATCCGAACGGCTCGGCCGATGTGAACCATTTCAACGCGGCGGGCGGCATTGGCTATGTCATCCGCGAATTGCTCGATGCGGGCCTGTTGCACGACGATGTGCGCACCGTGTTTGGCGAAGGCATGCGACCCTATGCTGTCGAGGCGAAGCTCGACGCCAAGGGCCTCGTGCACCGTGTGCCATCGCCAAAAGAAAGCGGCGACGAAAAAGTGCTGGCACCGGTCGAGAAGGCTTTCCAGCCGACCGGCGGTGTGCGCGTGCTCACCGGCAATCTCGGGTCCGCGATCATCAAAACCTCGGCCATCAAGCCGGACCGCCATATCATCGAAGCCCCGGCCATCGTCTTCAACAGCCAGGAAGAATTGCACGCCGCATTCAAGGCGGGCGATCTCGATAAGGACTTTGTGGCGGTCGTTACCTTCCAAGGCCCGAAGGCCAATGGCATGCCGGAACTTCACAAACTCACCCCGCCGCTCGGCATCCTGCAAGACCGCGGCCGCATGGTCGCTTTGGTCACGGACGGGCGTATGTCCGGCGCGTCAGGCAAAGTCCCGGCGGCCATCCATGTGACACCCGAAGCCTTGGACGGTGGCATGATCGGCAAGGTACGCACCGGCGACATCATCCGTCTCGATGCCACAACCGGGCTTTTGGAAGCCGTGGTGGACGACAAAGTGCTGGCCTCGCGGACCAATGCGGATGTGGATTTGACGGGCAATACGTTCGGCACCGGAAGGGAGCTGTTTAACGGGTTCCGGGCGTTGGTGAATAGGGCCGATCTGGGGGCTTGTGCGTTGGGGTGAACGAGGCTCGTTACCTTCATCTTGCAAAGAAGGTTAAACTCTTTAGGTCGGCGCGAAGCGCCCCTCTCTGTCCTGCCGGACATCTCCCCCGCGAGGGGGGAGATCGAAGGCGGCGTCGCATTTGTTCCTTTTGCAACGTTTCAAGCAAACGGGAAAGTCGGGGTACAGCCTATCTCCCTCCTTGCGGGGAGATGTCCCGCAGGACAGAGGGGGGCGTCTCGACGTGAACTATCCGCTTGCAGCCAACAAG
>JANOYJ010000127.1:0-5326 GCA_031428815.1 Phyllobacterium sp. | reverse complement strand
CTGACGCGGACTTTTGGCAAAATAGGACTGCTGTCGTTCGGCGGCCCGGCGGGGCAGATCGCCTTGATGCACAGGATTTTGGTGGATGAGAAGGAATGGCTTGCGGAGAAGCAATTCCTTCACGCCTTGAATTTCTGCATGTTGCTGCCCGGTCCTGAGGCAATGCAATTGGCGACCTATGCCGGTTGGCTGCTGCATGGGGTTCGCGGCGGGTTGGTGGCGGGGCTTTTGTTTGTCATCCCCGGCGCACTGGTCTTACTGGCGCTGTCCGCCGCCTATGTTTTTCTTGGCGATCAAACTTGGATGGCGGGATTGTTGTTCGGGCTGAAAGCGGCGGTGCTGGCGCTGGTGCTTGAGGCCTTGCTGCGTGTGTCAAAGCGGGCGTTGAACAGCCGGTTTGCCTACGTGCTGGCGGTGCTGGCGTTCATTGCGATTGCGTTCATGAAAGTGCCTTTTCCGTTGGTCATTCTCGTGGCCGCCATTGCCGGTGCCGTGCGTTACCAGATGTTGCCGGAGGAGAATGGAGAACCCATTATTGCAATAGTCCAGCGCCAGAGCAAATCGTCAAATTTTGCGACGACGCTTACTTGGCTGGCGATTTGGCTCTTGCCGTTGGCGTTTTTGGTTTGGCTTGATCCAGGCAATGGCTTCTTCAAAGACGCGGCTTTGTTCTTCTCGAAGGCGGCGGTGGTTACCTTTGGCGGAGCCTATGCGGTTTTGGTCTATACGGGTCAGCAGGCGGTGGATGTCTATGGATGGCTGCAACCGGGTGAGATGGTCACGGGGCTTGGTCTTGCTGAGACCACACCAGGGCCGCTTATTCTCGTTTTGGTATTTGTCGCTTTTGTCGGCGGCTCGCGCCTCAGCGGATTTGATCCATTCACGGGCGGTATCTTGGGCGGGATGACCGCACTTTGGTTTACCTTCGTGCCATGCTTTCTCTGGATATTTGCCGGTGCGCCGTTCATCGAGGCGGCGGGACGGGTGCGGTGGCTTTCCGCTGCGCTCGCCGCTGTCACCGCCGCCGTCGTCGGCGTGATTGCCAATCTGGCGCTTTGGTTCGGGCTGCACGTTCTGTTCGGGAATTTTGAGGAAAAGGCCTTTGGGCCGTTTTACCTGCCGCAAATTATTCCCGGTCAGTTTGATGTCTGGTCAGCGATTATCGCGGTTGCCGCAGGTGTCTCGCTGATACGGCTGCATATCAATCTGCTTTGGGTGATTGGCGCATCGGCTCTGGCCGGGATCGCCATCCGGCTATCAGGTTTAGCTTAGTCAAACAGGCTCGATACAGACTCTTCTGATGCCGTGCGTGAAATCGCTTCGCCCAGAAGGTCGGCGATGGGCACGATGCGGATATTCGCTGCGGCTTCCACAGCGGATGTTGCTTGAATGGAATCAGTGATGACCAATTCCTTCAGCTTTGAGGCGGCAATGCGAGCCACTGCACCGCCTGAGAGCACTCCGTGCGTGATATAAGCGGTCACACTCAGCGCACCTTTTTCAAGAAGCGCTTCGGCGGCGTTGCAGAGAGTTCCACCGGAATCCACAATGTCGTCAAACAGCAGGCAATCCTTGCCTGCGACTTCGCCGATAACGTTCATGACCTCGGATTCGCCCGGGCGGTCGCGGCGTTTATCGACGATGGCGAGTTGACCGTTAATACGTTTGGCGAGCGAGCGGGCGCGCACCACACCACCGACATCGGGCGAGACCACCACGACATTGGAGATATCATAGTTTGCTTTCACATCGCGGGCCATAACCGGCACGGAATAGAGATTGTCGGTTGGTATGTCGAAGAAGCCTTGGATTTGGCCGGCGTGCAAATCAAGCGTCAGCACACGGTTGGCGCCTGCCTCGGTGATGAGATTGGCAACAAGCTTGGCTGAAATCGGCGTGCGGGGACCGGGCTTTCGATCCTGTCGCGCATAGCCGAAATAGGGGATTACGGCGGTGATGCGGCGGGCGGATGAGCGGCGCAGGGCGTCGATCATGATGAGCATTTCCATCAGATGATCATTGACCGGATAAGAGGTGGATTGCAGGACAAAGACGTCCTCACCGCGCACATTTTCCTGGATTTCGAGGAAGATCTCTTGGTCGGCAAATCTGCGGACACTGGCTTTGCCAAGCGGCACATTTAGGTATTTGGCGACTTGCTCTGCCAGAACCCGGTTTGAATTGCCCGCGAAAATTTTCATTCAACCAAGCCCCGGTCAGTCTTCTAGCGTCGATGCATTTTCGGGCATTTTCGGACGGAAAACCGGTGCCCACTTTTCCTGAAAATGCTTTATGCGAGCCGTTTAACCGTCAGCAGGAGAAGTTTCAAGCCGTGTCCCGTATGTCTTTGGAAACAATCCAAAGAAACGTGGCTCGCCTTTTCGCCCTATGCGCCGCTGCCGCCGCGCCACGAGGCAAACTCGTCAATGGTGCGGTCGGCGATGGCCTCCATGACGGAGGCGGGGATGGCTTCCCAGGATGCAGTCGCAGAAGTCACGGCGGTTGATTCTTGGCCTTGAATGCGGTGAAGGCGGTTTCCAGCTGGGTCTAAGACGTCAAAAACGTAGACTACAGTCAACTTGTTGTTTTCATTGAGTAATGAGAAATAACCTTTGAGCACATGAGTGACGTTTTTTTCCGAAATCGGGAAAATGGTCAGGCTTTTCTCTTTGGCGTGCAAGGTTAACCGGCGGGAAAGCGGGGTGACCTGTTCGACGGGTGCGCCAATGATTGGAGCGAATTGCAAGCGGGTGCCAGAGATCGCTGCTGCTTGCTGCGCGGCGGTCAATGGCGTTGCCGGTTTGACCGGTTGAGCGGCCGGCGCTGTCGGGTTCGCTGCCACAACAGGTTCGGCCGCGCTCTTGCTGCCCTCAACTGTTAACGCCGACTCGGTGCTGTTGCAGGCGGCGAGCAATAGCCCCGCAAGCAAAATTAGACTGGATTTCCCCATATTCATTTGTGCAGGCCTCCCCAGCCACTTCTGTTGATTGTCACAAACGTCCCTGACTTAGTTTCATCTCAAAATTAAGTCCAGAGAATGGCGCGACAGGGGCTCGGCTGGTCCCTCGCGGGTCAGCGACGTGCGGCCAAGGCAGATCGCCGTTTCGCTTTCGGAATCCATAATGATCATATGTATGAACAGGACCATATTCGGCACAATCTTCACTGGATTGTTGGCGTAGAACATCGGCATGTCCATCCAAGACGGCGTGAAGCGCGCACCAAGAGAATAACCGCAGGCGTTCAAGCGATGCCGCGACAGGCCGCGCTCATCCATAACCTTGGCATGGGCGGCAAAGACATCACCGAATGTATTGCCCGGAATCATCGCCATTTCGCAGGCAATCAGCGCTGCTTGCGAGGCATCGTGCAATTCATGATGGCGCGGTTTCGGGTTGCCGATCACAACTGTGCGCATCATGGCGGCATGGTAATGGTTAAAAACCCCGGCCCATTCGAGGGTCAGTTGGTCATCGGTATCAAGATTTCGGCGGCCTGCCTTGTAGCGGCAGAGGAGCGCGTCTTTGCCGGAACCAATGATGAATTCATTGGCCGGATAATCGCCGCCGCCCTCGAAGATCGCCGTGTGCATCGCGCCGAGTATCCGGCCCTCATCCGCACCGCCTTTGATGAGCGATAGCGCGGCATCCAACGCATTGTCGCCGAGTTCCGCAGCGCGGCGCACTTTTTCGATTTCAGCAGCGCTTTTGACAACGCGCATGCCATCGACAAGGCCGGATATGTCGATCATGGCGCAAAAGGTTGATAACTGCTGGTCGAGCCGTTTGGCGTTGCCGCCTGTCAGGCCATGCGTGTCATATTCGACACCGACCCGCATACCCAATAGGCCGAGATCATTCATTAAATTGCGCAAATCAAGCGCCGGATTGGCGTTGTCGCGGTCGGTCCAGATGACGATGTTTTCGATGATGGACGTGTGCTGTGCTTGTCTCAAATCAGCGGAGCGGGTGAGCAAAACCATCGAACCGTCCGATTTGACAATCAGGCTTTGGAAGAAGCAGAAACCAAATGTATCATAGCCGGTCAGCCAATACATGCTCTCTTGTGAAAACAGCAGCACGGCGTCCAGTTTTTGTGTCGCCATAGCCCCTTGAAGTTGGGCCATACGCATCTCGAATTCTTCGCGGGTAAAATGCAGGGCCATCAGGCACTCCTTATTGAAATCGCCGAAAGCTGGCGGCCATAATCCACTTCTTTGCGATGGGTGGCGCGGCGAAATGAATAGAAATTGTCCTCGTCTGCATAGGTGCAGTCGCCAGTTACAGACGCCTCTATCCCCGCCTTTTCGAGGCGGTGCAAGATAAAGTTCCACATATCAAACATGGCGTGACCTGCGGTTTTAGATTCGATGAAGAAGCCGTCGTAACTTGGCTCGACGCTTGTGAAGGCCGACACAAACTCCGGACCCACTTCATAGTTTTGTTGGCTGATACAGGGTCCGAGCACAGCTTTGATGTCGCCTCGTTTGGCCCCGAGCGATTCCATGGCGGTAAGTGTGTTTTCCAAGACGCCGTAGAGCGCACCTTTCCAACCGGCATGGGCCGCGCCGATGACATTCGCTTTTGGATCGGAAAACAGAATTGGACCGCAATCGGCGGTGACGACGCCGATCAGCACGCCGGGTGTTGCGGTCACGATGCCGTCGGCCTTAGGGCGTTCGCCGTCAAAAGGTCCATTGACGATGACGGCGTCGGGCGAATGCACCTGCCATGGGGTCAATATCTGCGAACCCTCAGTGCCAAAAGCCGAGGCGGCACGGTTGCGGTTTTCGGTGATGTCATGTTGGTTGTCATTGGAACCGACGCCGATATTCAAGCCGCGATAGAGACCTGTCGAGACGCCTCCCTTGCGTGTGAAAAAGGCATGCTGAACCTTCTCATCGCCGATAAGCGGATGGGTTTTGAATTCGGGCCGTTCAGTGATCGGCATGTTCGAACCTTGTTGCGATTTGGCGCGGAAAGTGGTTCAGGCGGCGGCGCTAGTCAATGCTCAATTTTAGGGGGCTCAAATTTAAGGGGTAAGAGATGATGTGCAGTGCTGGACAGGCCTAACACTTTGAAAAGGTGCCCCATTTGACTTCCAAAAATTAGCCGATCAAGACTTGTATTGATGTCTCGCGCAGTCGCATCACTGGCGTTCCGTTTAAGTTTTTCAGCACGTTGTTCGATTCCGACCGCTTTAAGAAATTCGCCTTGGTCGATAACGTGCGATGCGAATAGCCCGTGATGCGTTGCTGCTTTTTTGAGTTGCTCAAAATCGACATGTGAGGTCAGGTCGGTTTCTCCCGGATGTTCTAAGACATTGG
>JANOYJ010000126.1:0-6346 GCA_031428815.1 Phyllobacterium sp. | reverse complement strand
GCTCGGGCAAATCCACGTTGGCCAAGATGCTGCTGGGGTTGGATGTGCCCACAACGGGGCAAATCCGGTTTGGCGGCACAGATCTGGTCGGACTGTCGGCGGCTGAAACCTATAAAGTGCGTCGCCGGATGCAGTTTGTGTTTCAGGACCCGACCGCCTCGTTGAACCCACGCATGACCATTCGCCAGATCGTGTCGGAACCTTGGGCGATCCATCCGGACGCCTTGCCCAAAGACCAGTGGCGCGACCAGGTGGCGGAATTGTTAACCCGTGTCGGCATGTTGCCTGAACATGCCGACCGCTATCCCCACCAGTTTTCCGGCGGGCAGCGTCAGCGCATCGCAATTGCGCGATCCCTCGCCCTGAAACCCGAACTGATCGTCTGTGACGAAGCGGTGTCGGCGCTGGATGTGTCAATCCAGGCGCAGGTAATCGATCTGTTGAAGCAGCTGCGCAGCGATTTTGGGCTGTCTTATGTGTTCATTGCTCATGATCTTGCACTGGTCCGCGATTTCGCCACCCGGGTGCTGGTGATGTATCGCGGTCAGGTGGTGGAACAAGGAACGGTCGAACAGGTCTATGGCAATCCGCAACACGAATATACTTGCAGCCTGCTTGCGGCCAGCGGCAGCAGCCTGCGCGCGGCCTGAACATGGCTGCCCCCACCGCTGCGTCGCTGTTTTTCACTTGCTTTAAAATCGGTTCTCTCAGTTTTGGTGGCGGCTTGTCGGGCTGGATCCACCGCGAGTTTGTCGAGCGCCACGGCTGGATTGATGATGAAGACTTCGCGGCGCAACTGGCGCTTGCCCAGATGCTGCCGGGCGCGAATGTAGTCAATCTGGTGATCGGCTTTGGCGAGAGGCTGCGCGGCCCGGTTGGGGCGCTGGCCTGCCTGGGCGGGTTCCTTCTGACGCCGTTCTTTGCGGTGATTGGCCTCGCCTCCGTCATGGACTTACTGGCCCATTCGCGCGGGGTTGAGGTTATGCTGGAAGGCGTGGCCTTTGCCGCAATCGGCATGCTGGTGGTGATGTGCGGCAAGGGCGTAATGCGGTCGCGACGCAACGCTGAAGCTTTGTTGGTGACTGCGGGTGCCGCCGTTGCGGTTGGCATCCTTGGCTGGTCGATGCTGCCGGTGGTGCTGGTCCTAGCCCCGGTCAGCGTGGCGCTGGCGGCCCGGCGGGTACGCCGAGATGGATGAGGATGATCTGCTCGCGCTGATCCTCGTGCTGCTGCCGCTGTCGCTGTTGTCAATCGGGGGCGGCACCGCCATCATCGCGGAACTGGAGGGCGAAATTGTCCGCGCCCGGCAGTGGATAACGCCGCACGACTTTCTGCAACTGTTCGCGGTGTCGCGCGCGGCTCCCGGCCCCGGCGTCATGCTGGCAACGCTGATCGGCTGGAAAATGGCGGGCTGGGAGGGGGCTGTGCTGGCGACCTTGGCACTGTTCCTGCCATCGTCGCTGCTTTTTTACGGCGTCTACCGCGCCTCGAACCAGCACCGGGCGAAACGCTGGCACCGGGTGCTGCGCGAAGGTCTGGCACCGATTGGCACTGGGCTGATGATCGCCGGAGTTTTGGCAATCATGAGGATATCGGGCGGGGGAGGGGTCTCCATCGGGATCACCTTGGCTGCGGCCGCAGTGCTGTACCACTATTCCAACGTGCCGCCGCTGGCGGTCATCCTAGGTGGCGGATGCTTGCACTACGGCCTCTGGCTAGTCGATTTCGTCGTGTGACGCCGGGCTACTGTTAGCGCGCTCTGCGCAACTTCGAGACCCATTCAACTTGCACCAAAAATCAGCTTGCAAACTGGAACCCGCGGCGGCCACTGATCCAAATTGCAGGTTTAGACTTTGGTTCCTATAAGGGCTCGTCGGGTTGAATTTCATCGAATGGCCGGTATGCGAGCGATGCTGCGCGTCTAAAGAGGCTCCTTAAACTGCATTTTTGAGCCGCTATTGCCCAATTCGCCATCACCGGATAATCGTGACACCTCAAGCGTATGACGCATTAAAAGGCAGACGAACTCTGTGAAACTTCCGCTGAAGGGATATCGTCGTAAATTGACTCACCGGGTCGAATTTACCGTTTGGTTTCAATGGTCTCGTGGAAATTCGAGATTGTCCGCTCCACAGACTTATGGGCAAACCCGTTCAAGATGTAAATTGGAAATGAATCAGCGGCATTTGAACTTATTTTCTCCAAACTTCTAGTCGCTGCTCACGAACCCCCGATTTACAAAGACCCTCCCCCGCAACGCGGGAAAGGGTGTGTCGGGAGGGACACGTCTCAATCGTAGAGAACAGCAGCGACCTTCGGGTCAGCCATGTTGGACTTGTCGTACCAGTAGAAGCCGGTGTCGATGACCTTTTCGAGCTTCTCGCCCTTCAGCGCCTTGGCCAGCGAGTTGACGACGCATTCGCCGATGCCGACCGGGTTCTGCGTGATCGAGCCGAGCAGCGTGCCGTCATTGATGGCGTCCTTCTGCGTCTTGCCGCTGTCGTAGCCGATGGCGACGACTTTGGAGCCGGACTCCTTCTTGGCGACGGCAAGACCGATGGCCGCGCCTTCGTTCGAAGCGAAAATGCCCTTCAGGTTTGGAAACGCCTGCATGGTCGCCTTGATGTCATCGGCGGATTTCAGCGCGTCATTGGCGTATTTGATGTCAACAAGCGTGATCTTCGGGTACTTTTCCTTCAGGCGGTTGACGAAACCGTCGCGGCGGCCAATGCCGGTCGCGGAGGTCTGGTCGTGGATCTGCGCGGCGACTTCGCCTTCGCCGCCGATTGCTTCGGCCATCTTGTCGGCGGCTGCGCCTGCGGCAGCGACATTGTCGGTGGTGCAGGTGGTCAGTGGTAGATCGCTGTCCACGCCAGAGTCGAATGCAACGATTGGAATGCCTGCGTCCGCGGCCTTCTGCAGGGCGGGAATCTGCGCCTGCGAGTCGAGCGCGGCAAAGCCGATGCCTTGCGGCTTCTTGGCGATGGCGGCGTTCAGAATGTCGGTCTGCTTGTCGATTTCCGCTTCCGTGTTCGGGCCTTCAAAGGTGATGGTCACCTTGTTGGCGGCAGCGGCGGATTCAGCGCCCGCTTTCACGGCCTGCCAGAACTGGTGGCTGAAGCCCTTGGCGATGATCGGGAAGTAGACTTCCTGTGCCGAAGCGGTTGACGAGAAGGCGGTGGCTGCGCTCAGTGCGAACGCGGATGCGATCAGTATCTTTTTCATATGTTTCTCCCAGTGTTTCTAAATTTGCCGTGTGAAGCCACGGCTGTTTGCACAAGTTTGAACTCACGTTACTGTTCTCTAAGCCCTCCTCCGCAGCATGATGTCGACGTAAACCGCGACAATGATAATGACGCCCGTCACGACAATCTTCCACTCTTCCTGCACGCCCATGACGCGCAGTCCGTTGGTAAGAACGCCCATGATAAAGGCGCCGATGATGGTGCCAAGGATCGTCCCGCGCCCGCCTGAGAGCGAGGTGCCGCCGATAACAACGGCCGCGATGGCGTCCAGCTCGTAGCCAAGGCCAAGCGCGGGCTGCGCCGAATTGAGGCGGGAAGACACGAGGAGACCAGCAACGCCGCAGATCAACCCGCTCAAGGAATAGGTGACGATCTTCCAGAAATCGACATTCATGCCGGAAAGCCGCGCCGCCTCCTCATTTGAGCCGAGCGCAAAAACATAGCGACCGAATATCGTGCGGTTGAGAATGATTGAGGCGATGATGGCCACGAAGAACATGACGAAGACGCCATTGGGAATTTCGAGGCCAGGAATTATGCTCGTGATCGAGCTTTCCGGCGAGATATATTTATAGTTGGGCGTGTCGTTAAAATAAATCGGCTTCGCGCCGGAGAAAACGAGCGCCAGCCCGCGCGCGATCTGCATCATGCCGAGTGTCGCGATAAAGGGCGGTATTTTCAGCTTGGCGATGGTCACGCCCGAAATCGCGCCCATGAATGCGCCGGATGCCATGGCGCCGATAATGCCAATGGGCAAAGGCATGCCGAGATTGGTGAGGATCAGCCCCGCCATCACCGCCGTCAGCGTCATCATAGTGCCTACGGCCAGATCAATGCCGGCCGCGATGATGACAAAGGTGCAGGCGACGCCCAAAACGCCATTGACGGCGGTGGCCTGCATGATGTTGACCATATTATTCCAAGCGGCGAAATTCGGCGCGAAAATACTGAAAAAAGCAAGAAGCAGGATGAGCACCACAAAGGCCACGGCCTTCTGCATTGCCGCGAGAGTGAAGAAGCCGGATTTTTCCGCCTTCGCCGTCGATAGGGCCGTGTCGGTCATCTGCATCTTCCCCTTTAAGCGGCTTTAACTTGGCGCTGCGTGGCGAGCGTCATAATGGATTCCTGGGTGGCCGTCTTGCCGTCGAGTTCGCCGGTGATGCGCCCCTCGCACATGACAATGACCCGGTGCGACAGGCGCAGAACTTCCGGCAGTTCGGACGAAATCACCACGATGCTCTTTCCCTGCGACGCCAAACTCTGCAGGAGTTTGTAGATCTCGGCCTTAGCGCCCACGTCGATGCCACGCGTTGGCTCATCAAAGAATAGAATGTCGCAGTCGCGCAGCAGCCATTTGGCGATAACCACCTTCTGCTGGTTGCCGCCGGAGAGAAGGCGCGTTTCCTGCTCGACCGACGGCGTCTTTACCTTAAGCATATCCACATACTTGACCGCGGTCTTTTTCAGTTCCGGATCGCGCATCCAGACCTTGGCCGACGTGAAACGCGGCCATGACGCCATCGTCACATTGTCACGCACCGTCATCGGCGTAACGAGACCGAAATGCTTGCGGTCTTCGCTCAGATAAGCAAGGCCAATCTGCACCGCGTCCTGGGGGCTGTTGATCTTGACCTTTTTGCCGTGGACATGGATTTCACCGCCGTCAATTGGGTCCGCGCCAAAGATTGCCCGCGCCACTTCCGTGCGTCCCGCGCCCATCAGCCCTGCAAAGCCGAGAATTTCGCCCTTGCGCAGGGAGAAGTTGACATCCTTGACGAATTTGCCACGGTTGAGCCCGGTGACCCGCAATGTCTCTTCTAGCCCATGCGTTCCTTCTGCCCGGGTAGCATCCGCCAGTTCGCGCCCAACCATCATGGAGATAATCTTCGTAATCGGTGTGGAGGGCGCGTCAAGTGTGTCGATATACTGCCCGTCGCGCATCACAGTCACGCGGTCGGCGATGCGTTTGACCTCATCCATCTTGTGCGTGATGTAAACGATGCCGACGCCATGCGACTTCAAATCCTCAATGACAGCGAATAGATGCTCCACCTCCGTCTCATTCAGCGCCGATGTGGGCTCGTCCATGATCAGCACTTTGGAATTGAAGGACAGCGCCTTGGCAATCTCGACAAGCTGTTGGCGTGCGACAGTCAGATCTCCCACTTCCGTTCCTGGCTCGATATTGACCTTCATGCGCTTGAAAAGGGAAGCCGCATCCGTGTTCATCCTACCTTCGTCCACGAACATGCCCATGCCGAGCGTCGGCTCTCGGCCAATGAAAATGTTTTGCGCAACCGTCAGATGGCTCATCAGGAACAATTCCTGATGAATGATCGAGATGCCGAGCGCCTGCGCAGCGCGCGGCCCAGAAATTGCCATCTGGCTTCCGCCGATTTCAATGGTTCCGCTGTCCGGCTGATAAATGCCGGAGAGAATTTTCATGAGGGTCGATTTGCCGGCGCCGTTCTCGCCCATTAGTGCATGGACTTCGCCGGGACGCAGGTCGAACCGCACACCCTTAAGGGCGTGGACGCCAGGGAAGCGCTTTTCAATGGCTTCGGCCTTGATCAGGACAGATACTGTCGTCGGTTCACTAGGCATCGGCGCACGTTCCTCCCTCGCGCTTTTGGCGTACAGCGCACGCTGCTGACCTTCGTCTTCCCTCAAAGCGTCAGGCAAAAATTATTGCGCAGATAGAAGACGCCCGCAAGCGCCGGTCTTGCATGAAACGATGAATCGGTGAATATTCTTGATCTGATTTGATCAGGGAGCGGAAGGACGTGCCATTTCACGCGTAATATTGCAGGACGTTGCCGATTTTGCGCGGGTAGGCCACGGCGGAGCGCGTTCTGAACGGGCGTGGCGGCGTAAGTCCCGAAACCGTCGAGAAGGTGCTCGCGGCTGTGCCCTCTATGATCGCCCTTGCAAATTCTGTCAGTAATAATGGCGAAGACATGGTCAAATCGTTGCTCAGGGAGACAAACCCGACGACCTGGATAAGGTCAAAAAGGAGTTTGAGAAGCGTCCCTGTCGCCTGCTGATAATGAGCGTTGCTCCTCGCGATTTTTGTATTTCCGGTCCCGTCTAACCGAATTGAT
>JANOYJ010000125.1:0-3936 GCA_031428815.1 Phyllobacterium sp. | reverse complement strand
CGAACGTGCTTTCGTCTTGGTGCCGCTTGCTGAGATTGCACCTGACTTGGTTTTGGGCGGTCGGTCAATTGGAGAACATGCGAAAGAAATCGACAAAACTGGTTTGTCCATTTTGAAAGCGATCAACGGTAAAAGAACCCGTTTTTGACGGGGATAGTTTTGTGGATAGATCAATTGGCCGAAACCGAGCCGGTGGCGATCTTGTCGACGTCGCCGATACGGGTCAGGCTCATGCCGATGACGCGGACCATGTCCTTGTTGACGCGCACCGAAATGGTGACATGCATGAGGCCGTCACTTTCCATGCGGGCGAGCATGGCACCGTTTAGCTTTTTGCGGTTAAGCGCCATGGTCACCCGGTCGCCAGCGATGTTTCCTGAAACAATATCAAGTCCTTTGCCTGCGGCACCGTCAAGAAACCGTCCGGAATAACCTTTGCCGGTCTTGATGATCTTCGCGCCCATTTCCTGCGAGAATACGCCGACACGGCAAGAGCCGTCCATCGAGATGCCGGTCGTACCTTGCGGCGTCGTGCCATCGAGCGTGCAATTGAACTTGGTGCCCTTGTATTTTCCGGCAACAATTTCACCCGGACCCGACCATTTGCCTTCAATTGACTTGAAAAACGTCGAATCATCCTTCGCCTGAGCGGAAGATGGAACGCCAAACACGAGGCCGGCGAGCAACGCAAAGCAGGCAAAACGAGAAATCATGGGACAAACTCTTTAAGGCAACAGAAGTGTGGAATCTTGAATGGACCATGCACGGGAATGGTTAATGCTTGGTTGTTCCGCCTGCCGTTGGAGTGACTTTTCGTCTGCGCCCTAAACGATCGCACAATTTGCTATTTGGTCTTTTCTGAGCCAAATTTGACAAGTTCAGCCATGAAATCGCCAATTCCGGGCCGCTTTTCTGCTTTGAATGGCAGGGGCCGCACCAGATCCATCGCGGCGATGCCAATGCGCGCAGTCATCATGCCGTTGATGACACCTTCACCAAGGCGGGCCGAAATTTTGGCGGCGATGCCGTGGCCAAGCATTTGCTGGACCAGGCTGTCTCCAATGGCGACGGAACCGGTGACCGCGAGATGGGCGATGACATTCTTGGCCAAACGCAGCAGCCCGAGTGTTGCCGGACGATTGCCGTAAAGCTCGCAAAGTTGGCGGATGAGGCGAAAGCTCTCAAACAGGATGTAACCCACATCGACCAACGCCCTTGGACTGACAGCAGTAACGACCGAAACGCGCTTGGCGGCACCGAGGACAAGCGATTTTGCTTTCCGGTCGAGCGGCGCGAGGAGCTCGGTTTCCGCAAGACGGATCAAATCGCGACCGTCAACGATTTCGCCTTTGGTTTCGTCCAAATGACGACGACCACTAGCGGTTTCCGGCTGTGATTTCAGATGCTTATCAAGCTTTTCTATAATGTCTCGCGCTTTTGTTTCGTCGTTATCGTCATAGGCCAAGGTCGCTCGTTCGCGGGTTTGGCTGACACTATCAAGCCGCCGGAGGGCGAGCCATTCGCGCGTCAAAATGACCAAGAGCGCGGTCAGCGCCACGGCGGCGAGACCTAAGCCCAAATATCCGAGCCAGTCGGCGCGGGAAAAAAGGCGCGTAATGAGCGCATCGGTCCAAAGGGCCAAGGCGAAAGAGACGAGGAGGCCGACTGCGCCAAGAAACACGCTGCCAATCGTCCAACCCCGTTTTAAGGGTGCGGCGATTGGCGTATCCAGTTCGGCGTAGTTATTGAAAACATCGGTGGTTTCTTCGATGACAACCGCAGAGTTTTTTGTGCTTATGGCAACGGGTTTCCGCTCAACCTTAACCGTTGCAATTGTCGTTGCTTCAGATTGCACCGTGCCCGGCACGGTAAAGGAGATCGGTTTGCGGGGTTTGTCGTCGCTCATTCAAGGCGATCTCCAATGAGAAATTGCAGGGCCCGGTCGAGCCGGATATGAGGCAGTGACAAGGTGATCCCGTTTGCCGACTGCTCCAGCGATGGCGGGCGAAAGCGAACAAAGCGGGTGTCAGATGCGGATCCCGGTGCGATAATTGCATCTGGATTTAGCTCAAATAGTGAATCCGGATTCTTCGGTAAGTCACCGGGAAACAAAGCTGTTTCAGTTTTTCCGTCGAATCGTTCGCCATTGATCTGCTCGCCCTGCATCGGCACGCCGATGATGACCGGCAGCGTCTCTTTTCCGTGTTTTACCGTGCCCTCGCGTGTCGAGCGAACAGCTGCGAGCGCGAGCACATTGATTTCGGCACCGGTAAAATTTGCCCGCTCAATCGCGTGATCTGCGAGACGGCGTACAAGCGCCTGCAGACGTTCATGACCTTCATGATGCAATTGGTCAGCCTTGGTTGCGGCGATGAGGATGCGGTCGATGGTGTGACCGAAAAATCCTGAGATAAATCCGGCCTTGCCTTGGCGGAAACATTCGAGAATGCTGGTCATGGCGCGTTCAAGGTCAGCGAGCGCATGCGGACCGGCATTCATGGCCTGCATGGCGTCGATCAGAACGATTTGCCGGTCGAGCCGGGCGATGTGTTCGCGAAAGAAAGGTTTGACGACATGCGTCTTGTAGGCCTCATAGCGACGCTCCATCATGGCCGCGAGTGAACCTGAACGGATATATGCGCCTTTCAGTCCCGGTAACGGCGCAAAGGTGAGGGCAGGCGAACCCTCAAGGTCGCCCGGCATCAGGAAACGTCCGGGAGGCAGCACCGAAAGCGCGCGGTCATCTTGGCGACAGGTACGAAGGTAATCCGTGAAACTTTCGGCCAGTTCCTTGGCTTTAAGTTCGTTCGCGCTGCTGGCGGGGTCAATCGCTGCCGACAGATTTCGCCAATCCGCCGATAAATCATTGCGCAACGGCAGATTAGCCAGCTCAAACGCTTCTTCTGAAAACTCGGCATAGGACTTGCCAAGCAAAGGCAAGTCCAAGAGCCATTCACCGGGATAATCGACAATATCAAGCGAGAGCGAACCGCGCGAAAAAAGTCGGTTCCAACTGGAAGCGGATTCGAAATTTATGGTCAGTCGCAGCTCGGAGACCGCACGGGTGGATTGCGGCCAAAGTCTTGTATCGACCAGCTCTCGCACATGGCTCTCATAATCAAACCGCGGCACGGCATCGTCGGGCTGCGGTTCGAGAAAGGCTTTGGAAATGCGTCCATTCTTGCGCGCCTCAAACAATGGCAGGCGGCCACCCTGCCAGAGATCATGCACCAGAGCCGTGATGAAAACAGTTTTTCCTGCACGAGAAAGGCCAGTTACACCCAATCTCAGCGATGGATTGGCGAAGCCCGTCAAGCGATCTGACAGGCCATCGAGGGCAATGCGGGCTTCATCGGTAAAACTGGTTATCGCCACCGTAGTTCCTGTCTATTTTTGTCGCATATAGGAGGCGTGGTACAAGTTTTTAATGGCTAGAGGTCTGACGGCACAATGAAACCGGTCAGTGTACCTGTGTGCCAAGCGAGTTTTGGCAAAGTGCTTTCGAACTCAAAATGCGCCAACCCGCACGTCGGAAATCCGCGCATGAGTGCACGAACAGACTGTTTGTCGTGCCGCGAAACCAAAATATTGCTGAGCTCTTCTGTTGCGGGATTGTGACCGATGACAAGCAACGACGCACAGTCTCCAAGAGCCTTGATCTCGTCCAAATAGCCATTAGCTTCCGAGGCAAATAGCGTCTCGCTATAGATGACCTCTGCTTCGAAAGGTAGGATTGCCACCACATGCTCAAGTGTTTGACGGGTGCGAAGCGCGGCAGAGCACAGGATTTTTATTGGCACGAGCCCGCGCGCCAGCATTTCCCCGCCCAGGGCCTTGGCGTCCAGAATGCCTTTAGCGTCAAGCGGGCGGTCAAAATCTTTCATACCGGGTTCGGCGGGCATGGCCTTGGCGTGGCGGAGAAGAAACAGACGCGTC
>JANOYJ010000124.1:0-8790 GCA_031428815.1 Phyllobacterium sp. | reverse complement strand
CCCGACGGAACCGTCAAGGTTCTGGTTGAAGGACGCACCCGCGCCGAAATTCGCGATTTCACGTCCCGCCCGGATTTCTACGAAGCCGACGTCTCAATTCTCGAAGAAACCGACGAGGACAGCGTTGAGCTCGAGGCTTTGTCGCGCTCTGTCGTCACGGATTTTGAAAACTACGTGAAGCTCAATAAGAAGATTTCGCCGGATGTGGTCAACGCGACCAGCCAGATCGATGATTTTTCAAAGCTTGCCGACACCGTTGCCGCGCATCTCTCCATCAAGATCGCTGAGAAGCAGGAGATGCTGGAAACCATCAGCGCCAAGGCGCGGCTAGAAAAAGCGCTCGGCCATATGGAATCCGAAGTCTCGGTTTTGCAGGTCGAAAAGCGAATCCGCTCGCGCGTCAAGCGCCAGATGGAAAAGACCCAGCGCGAATATTATTTGAATGAGCAGATGAAGGCCATTCAAAAAGAACTCGGCGACGGTGAGGAAGGCAAGGATGAGGCCGGCGAAATCGAAGCCCGCATCAAGAAAACCAAACTGACCAAGGAAGCCCGCGAAAAGGCCGAGGCGGAACTCAAAAAGTTCAAGACCATGAGCCCGATGGCAGCCGAAGCCACCGTTGTGCGCAATTATCTCGACTGGATGCTGTCCCTGCCATGGAGCCGCCGTTCCAAGATCAAAAATGATCTGGGCTTTGCCGAGAAAATCCTCAACGAGGACCATTTCGGCTTGGACAAGGTCAAGGATCGCATTGTCGAATATCTCGCCGTGCAATCGCGCTCACCGAAACTCAAAGGCCCGATCATCTGTCTCGTCGGTCCTCCCGGCGTCGGTAAAACCTCGCTCGGCAAATCCATCGCCAAAGCCACAGGCCGCGAATTTGTTCGTATGGCGCTGGGCGGCGTGCGCGATGAAGCTGAAATCCGCGGTCACCGCCGCACTTATATCGGTTCGATGCCCGGTAAGGTCATTCAGTCGATGAAAAAGGCCAAGAAGAGCAATCCGTTGTTCCTCTTGGACGAGATTGACAAAATGGGCCAGGATTTCCGCGGCGATCCGTCTTCGGCTTTGCTGGAGGTGTTGGATCCGGAACAGAACTCGACGTTTATGGACCATTATCTAGAGGTCGAATATGACCTGTCGGATGTGATGTTTGTGACGACCGCCAATACTTTGAACATCCCGCCGGCCTTAATGGACCGGATGGAGATCATCCGTATTGCCGGTTATACCGAAGACGAGAAGATCGAAATCGCCAAGCGGCATCTCATGTCCAAGGCGCTCGCCAATCATGGCCTTAAGGCGGAAGAGTTCATCGTTGGTGACGATGCGCTGAAAGCCATCGTGCAGCTTTACACACGGGAAGCCGGTGTGCGCAGCCTTGAACGCGAATTGATGACGCTTGCACGTAAATCCGTGACCGAGATCATCAAGACCAAGGTCAAGTCTGTGACCATCAGCGCCGGTAATATCTCAGATTATCTCGGTGTGCCGAAATATCGTTTCGGCTCGGCTGAAACCGAGGACCAAGTCGGCGTCGTAACTGGCCTCGCATGGACTGAAGTCGGTGGTGAATTGCTGACGGTGGAAGGCGTGATGATGCCCGGCAAGGGCCGCATGACGGTCACCGGCAATCTTAAGGACGTGATGAAGGAATCGATCTCGGCGGCGGCCTCCTATGTCCGCTCCCGTGCGTTGGATTTCGGCGTCGAGCCGCCTTTGTTTGACAAGCGTGACATCCACGTTCATGTGCCGGAAGGCGCAACACCGAAGGACGGACCAAGCGCCGGTATCGCCATGATGACGACCATCGTGTCGATTCTCACGGGCATCCCGATCCGCTCCGATGTCGCTATGACCGGCGAAATCACGCTCAGGGGCAGGGTGCTGCCGATTGGCGGTCTGAAGGAAAAGCTGTTGGCGGCTTTGCGCGGCGGCATCAAGAAAGTGCTGATCCCGCAGGACAATGCCAAGGACTTGGCCGAGATCCCGGACAATGTGAAGAACGGGATGGAGATCATCCCGGTCGCTCACGCCAATGAAGTGCTGATTCACGCCCTCGTGCGCCAACCGGTGCCGATCGAATGGACCGAGCCGCTGACGACGCCAGTGGTAACACTGGACGACGAAGCGCTGACTTCGGTCGCGCATTGAGTTTGATAGCGCCGGATACTCAACCGGTTCAGAAGCCGGAGAGCGACTATTAGCACCACTCTCGCTTTCGTTGAATTCTACGGCATCGTGGGCAAAAACGGTTACGGAGGGGACCAAGTCTCCTCCGTAGCCTTGCTACATTCTACTACAGGCTGACACCGCAGCTAAAATCTGCTATTGACCCCACGCTTTAGCCGTGAGGGCCCAGTTCGCCTTGAAATATATAATCAAAAGGAGTGACCATGTTCAGATCTGCTTTTGGTATTATTATGTGTTTGGCCTCGACGCCTATCCCCGCATCGTCGGCACCTCTTCCGTTGCATGAAGTGACAGCGGACGGAACCTGGGATTGCAAGCAGCCAGATGGCACCGACGCAGGTGCCGTTGTAATTGTCGAAAAAAACTATGCCTTCATCAAGCCGGATGGCAGGCTCGGGGGCTACGGTAAGCTGTTTCTCATAGTAGAGAACTTTGACCTTCCGCACTTTGCAATAATCAGCGGTTTTTTGAAAGACAAACTGGGTTCGCATGGTTTTGGAATGCGCGGTCCGAGGGCCACCCCCCACGACTTGTCGGGCGAGTTATATCTAAATGTCATATTTTCAGCCGGTGGCAACGGAGAACTTGATTGGGACTGTGTGCGACGCAAAGCACCCGGGGTTTAGTTTACGAGCCGTATTGAGCAGTTCTAAACGTTATTTCATTGTAAGCATGTCATTAAACCAAGTGCCCTTTAGGTTGCGACGACGCTAGGCGGATTGTCTGGCGTTTTTTGGGTTTCAAGGCGCGGAATTTTTTGCCGCCCCGAGAAGTTCACAATCTTGCGAAACCAATAAAGCAATTAGACTTCAAAATTAAAATCGCTTTCAATTTTCAACTCAATCTGTTTGTGCTTTGACGCGTGAATTGCTGGCCTTCAATAAATATTTTCCACAGGGAGAAAATGTCATGGCAATACGGACTGTTGTGTGGGGTGAAAATATCCATGAGCGCGTCAACAAAGTTGTTGCCGATATTTATCCCAAGGGCATGCACACAACCATCGCCGATGCCTTGAACACGGACAAAACCATCTCCGCCACCACCGCGACTTTGCAGGAACCTGAACATGGTTTGAGCGAAGCGCGTCTTGCTGAAACCGATGTACTCCTCTGGTGGGGACACAAGGATCACGGCGCTGTTTCCGACGAAGTAGTGGAACGTGTCGCGAAGCGTGTGTGGGAAGGCATGGGACTGATTGTTCTGCATTCCGGACATTATTCGAAAATTTTCAAAAAGCTGATGGGAACGCCGTGCGGCTTGAAATGGCGCGAGGCGGGCGAGCGGGAGCGCTTCTGGGTCATCAACCCGCGTCATCCGATCTGCGAGGGTCTGGGCGAATATTTCGAGCTGGAATTTGAGGAAATGTATGGCGAGCAGTTCGCTGTGCCGGAACCGATTGAGACCGTGTTTATTTCCTGGTTCCAAGGCGGTGAAGTGTTCCGCTCGGGTCTTACCTATAAGCGCGGTGCGGGTAATATTTTCTACTTCCGCCCCGGCCATGAGACCTATCCATCGTATCACGACGCCAATGTTCAATTGGTTCTGCGGAACTCGGTGAAGTGGGCGCACAATCCGCAAGGCACACAAGCCTCAATCCACGACGCGCCGAATGTGCCGGTCGATAAGGCGTTGGAGCCTTTGGTCGAGCGCGGCGGCAAACTGCATGAAGCGGGCGAAGCCGGTTACCGGTAAGAAGGTTTAGAGGTTTCTTTTCATTCCGGAAACCGGTGGCATGAATGTGCATCACAAATATTCGAATGCGATGTTGATCTCATGCACGACCGCTGTCGGTAATTCTGGACGATCCCAATAGGTCGCCTTCATGCTCAGTGTCCTTCCAGTCGGATCGTCTGCTATCTCGAATTGATTGGCTAACAGGGCCATGTCAGAATGCGGCTGCATCTTGATTTCGCTGTTTTCAAAAAAATAGACCGCCACTTTGTAAGGTTCGTCCCGCGCGGCGACAATCGGCAGGATCGGCGACATCAATTCCGGGTAGACAAACGGATCTTGTTTTCGCCCGAACTCAAAACAGGCGATCAATGCCAGCGGCACAATTCGGGATTCGCGGATAGCGACCTCCTGAACATAGATGCCCCAATGGGTGCCTTCGCTGATGGAGGTCGCCCGCATGCGAAGTTTGACGGGGCCTGTGATAGAGGAGCTTATCGCCGCAGTGCCTCCCATGGCAAAGGATGGACCGGCCAAAGCCAACACTCCCGCACCCGATAGAAGCAGCATTTGCCGCCGGTCAAACATCGCCATCGTTCCTGTCCTCCAAAGAAAAACCAAGCCGCCAAGGAAGTGTGGCAGAGTGGGGGAAGGGCGTCGAATGAATTTGAAGTTACCCAAAGTGGTAATGATCAACAGCAAGGACGCTCACGCCCGGTTTTTATGACAACTGTTGAAACGGATGGTGGGCGATGAGAGACTCGAACTCCCGACATCTTCGGTGTAAACGAAGCGCTCTACCAACTGAGCTAATCGCCCATCCGTGGCGGGTGTTTAGGCGTTTCGCTTTTCAAGCGCAAGTCTTTTGCAGCGATAAAATTCTCGAATAAAATCATACGCCGATTGCGCTTTCATGACGCCCTTGTGCTTGACAGCCAAGGGGCCACCCCCTAAACACCCGCTCACATCAACGGGCTTGCCCGCCGGTGTCTTAGGAAATGCGCGGGTGTAGCTCAGTTGGTTAGAGTGCCGGCCTGTCACGCCGGAGGTCGCGGGTTCGAGCCCCGTCACTCGCGCCATTTCCTTAAAATCTCGAAATTTTGAATGAAGTGTGTCGTTACAAAGCCGCACACGCAATTCTGCGTTCAATCGATTGATTTTGCCGCTCACTGCTGCATTTATGCTGAGGGAAGGGCGGTTGTTTTCGCTGGTTCGGGCTTGCATGGCAATCTTGACTGGGATAACCCTCGCCGCGTTGCAGCATGGACCTTGAATCCACGCCCGACTCGTTCTTTTCAAGTGGCGTTTTGCCCTATGGCGGCGAAGCCTGAATCGATTTAATGGGTATGGAAGTAATTCCATAAGGGTGCGCCATGAATGAACTTCTAAGTTCGTATCTGCCAATCATCATCTTTATCGGCGTGGCGTTGGTTATCGGCTTGGCTTTGATGATCGCGCCGTTCCTGGTGGCCTATCGCGCACCGGACCCTGAAAAGCTTTCCGCCTATGAATGCGGCTTTAACTCCT
Organism: Phyllobacterium sp.; assembly: GCA_031428815.1. GTDB lineage: Bacteria > Pseudomonadota > Alphaproteobacteria > Rhizobiales > Rhizobiaceae > JANOYJ01. The sequence continues at coordinate 3,396 of JANOYJ010000124.1, read as the reverse complement.
TTGATGATGCCCGTATGAAATACGACATCCGCTTTTATCTCGTGTCAATTCTCTTTATCATTTTCGATCTGGAAGTTGCCTTCCTGTTTCCTTGGGCCGTATCTTTCGGTCAGATCGGCATGTTTGGCTTCTGGTCGATGATGGTGTTTCTCGGCGTTCTCACCATTGGTTTTGTCTATGAATGGAAGAAGGGAGCGCTGGAATGGGATTGACCCCTCAGACGCTGGTAGCCGAGCGCCCAAGAGGCATTATCGATCCGAATACCGGCAAGCCGGTTGGAGCGAATGATCCGTTCTTCGGCGAGTTGAACAATGAGCTTTCGGACAAGGGTTTTCTTGTCACCTCGTCAGAGGCTTTGGTGACGTGGGCGCGTACCGGTTCGCTGATGTGGATGACGTTCGGCTTGGCCTGCTGCGCCGTCGAAATGATGCATACCTCCATGCCGCGCTATGACGGCGAACGCTTCGGCTTTGCACCCCGCGCCAGTCCGCGCCAATCGGATGTGATGATCGTCGCCGGCACACTCACCAACAAAATGGCGCCTGCGCTCCGCAAGGTTTATGACCAAATGCCGGAGCCGCGCTATGTCATGTCCATGGGCTCTTGTGCCAATGGCGGCGGCTATTATCACTATTCTTATTCTGTGGTGCGCGGCTGCGACCGCATCGTGCCCGTCGATATTTACATTCCCGGCTGTCCTCCAACGGCGGAGGCACTTCTCTATGGCGTGCTGCTCCTCCAGAAGAAGATTCGCCGCACCGGCACGATTGAGAGATAGGCCATGAGTGAAATCCTGACCGGCCTTGGTGAGCATTTATCGAAGAAGTTCGGCGACCGGATTTCGTCGAGAATCTCGTTTGGTGAATTGACCGTAGAAACCGATGCAGCCTCGATCATCGACCTGCTGACCTTCCTGCGCGATGACGAAAAGTGCGCCTTCATCTCCTTTATTGATCTGGCCGGCGCCGACTATCCAAGCCGCGAACAGCGATTCGATGTTGTCTACCATCTGATGTCGCCCGTGCAAAACACCCGCATCCGCATCAAGCTGCGCACGGATGAAAGCTCAACGGTACCGTCGGCAACTGGCGTTTTCGTCGGCGCGGATTGGTTCGAGCGCGAGGCCTATGACCTCTACGGCATCCTGTTCACCGGCCACCCGGACCTGCGCCGTTTGCTGACGGATTACGGGTTCGAAGGCCATCCTCTTCGCAAGGATTTCCCGACGACCGGATTTATTGAAGTGCGGTATGACGACGAAGTGAAGCGTGTTGTTTATGAGCCGGTGGAATTAAGACAAGAGTTCCGCAATTTCGACTTTCTGTCCCCATGGGAGGGGACGGATTATGTGTTGCCGGGCGATGAGAAAGCCAAACAGTGAAAAGTGAATAGTGAATAGTCAGTAGTGAGTAGTGAGTAGTGAGTAGAGTTTGTGTCAGACGGGAAGATTGAGTCTTATCAGGATCTCAAAGTTTGGCAGTCCGCGATGGAGCTGGCGGTGAAAAGTTACGGTCTGACCAAGGCATTTCCTAAGGATGAAATGTTTGGTTTGACATCCCAGATAAGGCGGGCTGCCGTATCAATTGCAGCAAATATCGCCGAAGGCTATGGACGGGAAAATCGCGGTTCATTCGTGCAGTTTTTGCGAATCGCACAGGGGTCGTTGAAAGAATTTGAGACGCACAGTTTGATAGCGAAGCGGGTTGAACTTATGACGGGAGACGGCGCGGCGGACTTGCTGGCGGCCAGTGAAGAAAACGGAAAGATGTTGAGATCGCTCATTCGGGTGGGTCAACGCAAGCAAGCGAATGAATAGGCTCTGAGGCATATGACCACTACTCACTATTCACTAATGACTATTCACTCCTTGCTTGGAGTGCTTTGTCATGGCTGAAACGTCCGTCCGCAACTTCAACATCAACTTCGGGCCTCAACATCCCGCCGCCCATGGTGTTCTTCGCCTTGTGCTTGAACTTGACGGCGAGGTCGTAGACCGGGTGGACCCGCATATCGGTCTTCTGCACCGCGGCACTGAAAAGCTGATCGAGACCAAGACCTATCTGCAAGCCGTGCCGTATTTCGACCGTCTCGACTATGTCGCGCCGATGAATCAGGAACATGCGTTTGCGCTCGCTGTTGAAAAGCTGATGGGCATTACCGTGCCGAAGCGCGGTCAGATCATTCGTGTGCTTTATTCCGAAATCGGCCGCATCCTGTCGCATCTTCTGAACGTGACGACGCAGGCCATGGACGTTGGCGCTTTAACACCGCCGCTTTGGGGCTTTGAAGAGCGCGAAAAGCTGATGGTGTTTTATGAGCGGGCCTCCGGCGCGCGTATGCACTCGGCTTATTTCAGACCGGGCGGCGTGCATCAGGACATTCCGCAAAAGCTCGTTGAAGACATTGGCAAATGGATTGATCCGTTCCTGCAAACGGTGAAAAACCTCGATGATCTTCTCACCGGTAACCGCATTTTCAAGCAGCGCAATGTCGACATCGGCGTGGTGGACATCAAGGACGCTTGGGCCTGGGGCTTTTCCGGCGTCATGGTGCGTGGTTCGGGCGCGGCATGGGACCTGCGCAAATCGCAGCCCTATGAATGCTATTCCGAGATGGAGTTTGACATTCCCATCGGTAAGAACGGCGACTGCTATGACCGCTACCTGATCCGCATGGAAGAAATGCGCCAATCGGCCAAAATCATGCGCCAATGCGTCGATCTTCTGCTCGGCAAGGAAATGACCGGTCCGGTCTCCTCGATAGACGGCAAGATCGTGCCGCCGTCGCGGGGCGAGATGAAGCGCTCGATGGAAGCGCTGATCCATCATTTCAAACTCTACACCGAAGGTTACCGCGTACCGGAAGGGGAAGTTTACGCCGCGGTCGAAGCGCCAAAAGGCGAGTTCGGCGTTTATTTGGTCTCCGACGGCTCGAACAAGCCCTATCGTTGTAAACTGCGCGCCCCGGGCTTTGCGCATTTGCAAGCCATGGATTTCATCTGCCGCGGCCATATGCTCGGCGATGTGAGCGCGGTTTTGGGATCATTGGACATCGTGTTCGGAGAGGTGGACAGATGAAGAATACGCTGACGAATGAATCAGTGATCGCGTTAGTGGCCTTAGTTGCATCCACCGCAGCAAGTTACGCTGCTCCTTCTTACTCGGAATTGAAAAGTTCCGGATTCTCTTCTGGTCCAATGACCCGCAACAAGGCAGGTATTTTGGGCTGGAATGTGCGCAATGGTTTCGAGACCTATTTTTGCAGGTTTAGGGCAGGCGTCGTAAACAATAACAACGAACTGAAACGTGGCAATCCAAGACCCAATCAGGTCGGCTACTGCTCGAAGAAGGGATAGCATGACCAAATGACCCCCGCCTTCTCCCTCCGCACCGAGTT
>JANOYJ010000123.1:0-4295 GCA_031428815.1 Phyllobacterium sp. | reverse complement strand
CTGCATCTTGGAGAGAAGGCCAATCCGGTGCAGGAACTCACGGTGGCCCTCAATGCCAACGACGTCCGCTTCCTTGGCCGAGCCGATATTTGACGAGTAAATAAACACTTCCGGCACCGTCAATACTTTGCGCTTGCCATGAAAGTCATTGATTGTGAAACGGGCAATCTGGATCGGCCGGCGCGCATCAAATGTGCTGCGCATATTGACCTTGCCGGAATCAAGCGCCATCGCTGTCGTGAAGGCCTTAAAAGTCGAGCCCATCTCATAAACGCCCGCAGACATGCGGTTCAGGCGATCTTTTTCGAGCGCGTTAAACGGATTGTTCGGATCATAATCCGGCAGCGATGCCATGGCGACCACTTCGCCGGTATGGATATTCAAAATGACAGCACCGGCGGCAATCGCACGGTAACGCACCATCGCCTGCGCCAATTCATCGTGCATCACATGCTGTACGCGGCTATCAATCGAGAGCTTGACCGGGGCCAAATCCTTCTCGACCGCAAGCCCCGCTTCGCGCAAATCCGCCAGACCATTTTGGTCCACCCAGCGCTCCATGCCGGCAATGCCCTTATTGTCGGTATCGACCAGACCGACGATATGCGAAGCGTTGGAGCCGCCCGGATAAAACCGCCTTTTCTCGGTCCTAAAACCGACGCCCGGCAGGCCAAGTGCCATAATCTGGCTCTGTTGGCGCGGGGTCAGTTGACGTTTCAGCCAGACAAAACCAAGCCCGCTTTTGAGCTTGCGATAGGTTTCTTCCTGATCGAGATCGGGCAGCACCGAGGACAAAAGTTCCAGTGCCTCGTCCGCATCGATGATCCGCTTCGGCTCGGCAAAGAGCGAGGCGGTTTTGATGTCCGTCGCGAGCGTCTCGCCATTGCGATCGACCAAATCCGGTCGCGCTGCGGTCTCCGCAACAGAATGCGTCTCCGCAAGGCTTTCGTCTTGAATCCCGAAATAGACAAGCCGCGCACCTATAATTCCGTAAATTGCCGTAAAACTCAGCATTGCGATAATCATACGATTGCGCGAGCGTCCGCCTTCGAGTTTTCGCGCGCCTTGCAAGGTATAGTCCGTTTGGCCTGAAGCCGCCTGTTTGTGCGATCCAAAAAGCGAAAACTTCATTCCTCAACGCTCCCGGTTTCTGTATCATCCGTTTGCGCCGGTGCCGGTTGACCCTTTTTCTTAGCCAATTTTGCTATTGTCTCGCCAATAATGTCATCTTCAGGCGCGACAACACCCTTTTCAGGCACATCCGCGACGCCAACAACCTGCCGCGCCTCAATCGGCTGCAAGGACAGTTCATCCGCGTGCTTCTCCACCAGTCGCTGCAAGCGCTCCGGCTGTGTCAGCATACTCCAATCGGCTTCGAGTAGGTCAATCGTGTCTTCCTCATAGGCAATCTGCTTCTCAATCCGGCGAATTTCAGCCAGCTTGAGGTCAGCTTCTGCCTTGATCTTATAGGTGCCGGCGGCGGCCACGATCATCAAAGTAAAAAGCGCGATGTCTGTTGTGCGTATCATGCTCAGTCCAACGCCGCTTGAAGCTGCGGCAAAACGGGGAGATCAAAGAAACTGGCGTCTGAACGCGCGGCGGCATCGGTGCGTACGCCAAAACGCAGCTTGGCCGAACGCGATCGCGGATTGCGCGCAATCTCGGCCTCCGTCGGGTCCGTCGCGCCTTTGCGCACTTGCGTAAATGTCGGCGCAATCACATGCATATCCGGCAAATGCCGCGAACCGCGTGAGCCGCCAATCCGGTCGGCGAAATACTTTTTGACAATACGGTCTTCCAGTGAATGGAACGTCACGACCACCAAGCGTCCGCCCTCGTTCAGCACTTTCTCCGACGCAATCAGCGCCCGCGCCAATTCGCCAAGCTCGTCATTCACATGAATGCGCAACGCCTGAAATACCCGCGTGGCCGGATGGATTTTATCATCATGCCGCCGCCCGACCAGCGTTTGGATTGCCTCCGCCAAATCCCGTGTCGTCTCAAAGCGCTGCGTCATTCGGCGCTTCTCGATCATCCGCGCAATGCGTCCGGCATATTTCTCTTCGCCCAAAATGCCAAAAATGCGAATAAGATCCGCGACCTTACCGCCGTTGACAACATCCGCCGCGCTTGGCCCCTTTTGCGCCATGCGCATATCAAGCGGTCCGTCGCGCATAAATGAAAAGCCGCGTTCCGCCTCATCAATTTGCATCGAGGAGACGCCAATATCAAGCATCACCGCAGCCGGCTTTTCGCCGTCCAGCGCCTCTTCCAGCTGTGAGAATTTTCCATGAAACAAAGCCAGCGCGCCGCCGCTCGCCGCAACCATCTCAGCGCCGCCTGCAATCGCATCCGGATCACGGTCAATGCCGATGACGCGTGCGCCGTCGGCGAGTATCCGGGCCGCATACCCGCCCGCGCCAAATGTGCCGTCCAATACAAGTTCGCCCGGTTTGGCCGCAACGGCCTTGGCAACCTCGTCAAGGAGTACCGGAACATGACGGGCGGGTCCGCGTTCAGCCCCCTGCCTGCTAGGCATAGCGCCGACGCCCGTCATTGTTCCGGCTCCCCGTGTACTGCGCTGGTCTCCCGCAAAGGAGCCTCGTTCCTTCGCAATGTCAAAAGCCGGGCGCGCGCCGCGGCTCCATATTCCGCTAAACGCGCCGGCTCCCACATCTGGAAATGCCGCCCGCGCCCCACAAACGCCACCTTGTCGGTGATCTCCGCGTGATCGCGGATAAAATCGGTCAAAAGAATGCGCCCGTCCGCATCCAGCTTCAGAAAATCCCCGTCCCCGTAGAGAAAAAACCCGAGGTCGTCCGAGGATTGCTGAAACGGATCGTCCTGCGCCAGTAAAGCCTCGTAACGGTCGAGCAAGTCCAGCCCACCGACATCCAGCGCCGGAATGTCCAGACAACGCAGCGCGTAGAGTTCCTGATAGCCGCGAGCCGCCAACACCGCGCGAAACCGCGCCGGCACGGAAACGCGCCCCTTCGCATCCACATTGTTGACTGCCGTTGACAGAAACCGGTCCATTACGCTCTACCCGTGCCGTTTCCCGCCGATAAGTCCAAGCGAGCCCCCGCATAAACTTCCCCAAATCTTGCCCTGCCATTATCCAGTCACGGTTTTCCATCAGGCGCGAACCTCTGACACGGCTTCTAAAAGAGCCGTTTTCATCATGATTTTGGAAAACGCGAATACCGAAACGCTGGGTGATGTATGGGATAACATGGGCAACCATGGGCGTCAACGGGATTAAAGGGGCATTAATGCACTCCTCCGGCACCTTGCGGCACGTAGCGATATTTATCGTTTGTTAGGGTTAAGGGCGGGTTAAAATGAGGGTTTCACCAAGGGCGCTGGGTTCCCGCGCCTGCCGGTGATTGACACCACGGCATTCAAAAAGGCACCGAAAGAAAAGCAAGCGGGTCAGGGCAATTTGGGGCTTTAGCGCTGGTTACAACGCCCGCACCCTACCCTCTCCCCTGAGGGAGAGGAGGCGCGGAACCTTGAAACGTTGCAAACCAGAACTCCTCCTCTCCCCATCGGGAAGAGGTAGGGTGAGGGGGCAGCGGTGCAGAATTTAGTGTGCGGCCGCAAAAACTGGAGCCTGTATGACGGGGACAGTTATTCGATTTGAAAAAATAATATCATTTATTTTCAATAATTTGCACCGCTTCCAGAACATTTGTCATCCCCGTCTTCCAAACCTTTGCAATACTTCTCCCGCGCTCCTCCCGATGGAACGCTTGGCGGGCCGTCCGTTAAGCGGGGAGGACGGGCTCCGGTAAGTTGGGACTGACGGTCCCCGGCAAGTCCGGCCTGGTGGAGATGACGATGGGCATGGTTACGCTTATCGTCACCCGCACTGTTTCTCCGTGAATCTCTTCCGTTTGGGTAACCGGCGGCGGGGGCACCAAGGGCCGAAAGGTCCAAAAGGCGGGGGAATTCCGGTGTTGTGAGGCGGCGAATTGCCGTCGCACACGGGTTCAAGGAGGACAATCGGCCATCGCGGCTCGATTGCGCTGACCTTGAACCTGAAGAGCGCCGGGCCAAGCGGGTGGATACCCGCGGGCACCGTGGTTGAGCATAGCCTGAGCAGGCGGGGCGCGGAGCGCCACCCTTTCAGAACTAAACAGCGGCGTAGGGCCGCGCCCCGCTGATTCCGTGGGTTTGATAACTTCACTGACCAGACGCGATGAGCGGGCGTGGTGCGGTAAAATCGCGTTCTGCCAGAGCGAGGCACCCCCCTCTGCCCTGCCGGGCATCTCCCCCACAAGTGGGGAGATCGG
>JANOYJ010000122.1:0-4906 GCA_031428815.1 Phyllobacterium sp. | reverse complement strand
ACCGTCAAAGCGCCAAGGACCTGAAAGCGACTTCGCCGACACTTTCGCGCTGATCCCGTCAAGAATACTCAACCGGCCCGCTGACTGGTCATCAATCTCAATCGCGCCATCGATAATCGTCACGTTTTCAAGCGTTATGTTCTCGACGCCCGCAGGGGCATTCGGACGCAATGCCCAATCAACAACACCGTCTTTGCCGATTTGCACATAGGCGCGTGGTTTCTCGACCCGCATGTCGAAAATAAGAACCTCGCCGCTGAGAAACGGTGCAAGCTCAGCATCCATCGAAAACTTCTCAATGGTCATGGCGGGTGATTCAGAATCCTCGCCAACCTTTACATTCTCAAAAGTCACAGATGGAAATGGCAATAGTCGCGCCGACACATCGCCTTCGGCTTTCACTTGACGGCCCAAAACCTTGCTCGCCGCGCTCTCAAAATCCGTCTTGTAATCTGTCCAATTGACAAAATAGGGGGCCAGCAGCGCACCCGTAAGCAGGAGCACAAACAAACCGCCGACAAAAACAAACAAACGAGCCAGAGACCGCTTCCTCCCCGATTTCTATTCTTACACGTCTAGCGGACGATTGTGGCCGGTCAAATGCGCATCAGACAAATATCTTGCCGGGATTGAAGATATTTTGGGGATCAAGCGCCCGCTTTAAAAGACGCATCACATCAACGCCCGCCCCGAGCTCATCACTTAGAAAATTTATCTTGCCCTGCCCGATGCCATGCTCACCGGTGCAGGTGCCTTCCATCGCCAAGGCACGCTTGTTCAAGCGATCAACAAAGGCCTCAGTTGTTGCTATTTCGGCAGGATCTTGGGCGTCGAGCAGAAGTAAGACATGAAAGTTCCCATCGCCTGCATGCCCGACAATCGGCGCAATCAAATTGTGTTTCTCGATGTCGCGCTCGGTCTCAACAACACATTCCGCCAACCGCGAAATGGGCACACAGACATCCGTTGAAATGCCCTTGGCACCTGGACGTAAGGTGAGCGATGCCCAATAGGCATCATGCCGCGCTTGCCATAGCTTCGCACGTTCCTCAGCATTGCTGGTCCAATGGAAAGGTCCCCCTCCGAGCTCTTCCGCAATAGCACCAAACTCTTCGGCCTGCTCCTTGACCGACGCCGCCGAGCCGTGAAACTCAACAAAAAGGCAGGGCGTCTCAGGATGATCGAGTTTTGAATATTGTGTCATCGCCTTCATCTGCAACGCATTGACCAGTTCAATCCGCGCCACAGGAATACCGGACTGGATGGTGCCAATCACCGCATTGCAGGCAGCCTCGACAGTGGGAAACGGACAAACCCCGCCTGACATCGCCTGAGGGATACCAGCGAGTTTCAAAGTCAATTCCGTGATGATGCCGAGCGTACCTTCAGCGCCGACCAAAAGCCGCGTCAAGTCATAGCCAGCCGAGGTCTTTTTCACCCGCATCGAGGTTGTGATAAGCGACCCGTCCGCCATCACCGCTTTCAGCGCCAAAACGTTCTCCCGCATCGTGCCGTAGCGCACGGCGTTTGTGCCAGACGCCCGCGTAGAGGCCATGCCGCCCAACGTCGCGTCGGCTCCGGGATCAATCGGGAAAAACAGTCCGGTATCGCGCAATTGTTCATTAAGCGCTTTACGGGTGATCCCCGGCTCGATCACACAGTCCAAATCTTCCGGATGCACGGCAAGCAAGCGGTTCATCCGCGTCATATCAATCGACACGCCGCCACCGGGCGCATTCAACTGCCCTTCCAGTGATGTCCCTGCACCGAACGCGATAAGCGGAACAACATATTGAGCACACACACGCACAACATCTTGCACTTCTTCCGCGCTCTCAACAAACACTACCCCATCGGGCGCTTGGTTCGGTATGTATGTCGTCGTATGCGCGTGTTGCCGCCTTATATCCGCGCCCGTCTGAAACCGCTCCCCAAAGCGCTGTTTGAGCACAGCGAGCGCCGCCGCAATACCGGCCTCATTGCGCCAAACAAGCGGGATATGTTCCAATGCCATTTCAAGGACTTTCCCGTGATTTTGATGAATCAGATTGTCAGATGAATAGACGCTTTAGCAAGCCGTAAATCCGAACCCTCATTGCGCCGAAACATGTCATCGGCTATGCGCAACCGTACAGGATGGACATATGGTAAACTTCATTCAAGACACAGTTTTTAAGCGTGATATCTTTTCTGAAACAGTGACGGGCCACTTTGCCGACACACCTGACGACCGGATCATTCGCCGCATCGTTTCCGCCGCCCCGTGGTGGTCGAAGCCCGTCGCTTGGACTTTGGCGCGACGCGAAATTCGCGCCTTGAAGGTGGTCAAAGGTATCAAGGGAGCACCCGATCTGTTGCTGACCGACAAAGACGGCCTTTATCGTACGTGGACCGATGGTGCCCCTTTACATCTCGCCCGCCCTTCACATGCGGATTTCTATAAGGACGCAAGGCGCATTTTGCGGGACATGCGTCGGCGCGGCATCACACACAACGATTTGGCCAAACCACAGAACTGGCTCATGACACCAAATGGCGAGGCTGCCGTCATCGACTTCCAACTTGCCTCCACCCACAAGCGAAAAAACTGGCGCTTTCGTCTCATGGCCTATGAAGACCTTCGCCATCTCTTGAAGCAAAAGCGTTCTTTTGCACCCGACCTGTTGACCGCAAAAGAAAAGCACATCCTCGCAACCAAAAGCCTGCCCGCGCGCATGTGGTTGAAAACCGTCAAGCCCGTCTACAACGCCATAACCCGCGGCTTGTTTAATTGGTCCGACGGCGAAGGCACAGGCGACAGGCTCGACATTGAAGGGCCGTCAATTATTGCTGCCTTGAAGTCACAACCAAATGTTTCAGATGTTGCTCTGTGCATTTATGCCCAACCTGCAAAGGGTGCGGGGATTTACGGGTTTGTCGAGAAATCTGCGGCAATAGAATCGGCTCGAGACGGGGATAGATCCGGGGATAGAAATCTCTGTGAGTCGGCCGTCGATGCAAAAAGTTCCGGCGTGGACTTCCTGCAAATTGTTAATGCGTTGCCGCGTAGACAGGACGGCACAGTTCGCGACGACTTGTTGCGCTTGCTGGCGTTGAACCAAATGAGCGAACTTGATGCGGCACTCAAGCGCGAGCCGCTACTTGTGCCGATCATGAAGCCCATCATTGCCGGCCGGCTCAATTTTACCGACCGGCGCGACGTGAAAACCGAAGGCTAATCAGACGGCTAAGTTCTTCTTAAAAAACTCGACCGTCCGGCTCCAAGCCAGATCCGCAGCAGCTTTGTCATAACGTGCCTCGGAGGTATCGTTGTTAAACGCGTGGTTAACGCCATCATATATAAATATCTGATATTGCTTGTTATTTTCCTTAAGTGCCGCCTCAAAAGCTGGAATTCCGGCATTGATACGCTCATCCAATCCGCCATAGTGCAGCATCAATGGCGACATGATCTTGGCAACATCCACCGCCTCGGCTTGGCGTCCGTAATAGGCGACCCCGCCATTCAGGTCGGGCGCACTGACGGCCAGTGAATTGACCAGCCCGCCGCCCCAGCAAAAGCCCATCGCTCCGACCTTGCCATTGACCGCTTCATGCGCCTTCAAGAATGCCACAGTCGCCACCGCGTCCGCAGTCGTCATCGCGCCGTCCAGTTCCCCGATCAGTTTGCGCGCCAGCTCCTCATCGGCAGGTGTTCCGCCCTTCGGTGACAGAAAATCGACGGCCAAAGCGACGAAACCTTCAAGCGCCATGCGCCGGGCGATATCCTTGGTATGTTCATTCAGGCCACGGTTTTCATGGATAACAATCACAGCACCGAGCTTGCCCTTGGCATCTGCCGGGATCGCGAGATAACCCATCATCTCGCCGCTTGCACCCGGCCACGGCACCTCTCCGCCCCGCACGCGCGGATCATTTTCTTCGATTATCGACGCCTGTGCCGCGCTTGCACCCAGCATCGGCGCGATCACTGCCGCTGCAGCGCTGGAACCAGCGAGCTTTGCCAAGCTTTCCATGAAGCGTCGCCGGTCCAAGGTCAGATGCGTATATTCGTCATAGAGGTTGATCATGTCTTGGGTAATCTGAGTGTCAGCCATAAAAGTCTCCCGTCAGTTTCAACGTCCCGCCACCACTTAAGATAGGGAGTGCTGGACAAGCGTCCAGTCACAAAGCGTTTACGGACATTCCATGACAGACAAGGCGGTCAAGCCTCGTGCAGTTGACCGATTTTCATCCCTGCCCTCGGCAACAGCACTCGCAGCAGTGGCCCCGTCATAATCGTGGTGCCAATCGCCATCAAAACCAACATGGTAAAAACGTTTTGCGGAATGAAACCGAGCGAGAAGCCGACATTAAGAACGATGAGTTCCATTAATGCGCGGGTATTCATCAAAACACCCAATATTCGCGATTCCGCGTCTGAAAAGCCGGTCGCTTTGGCAGCGAAATAGACTGGAATCACTTTTGACAGCATCGCACCGGTGAAAATAATCGCGCACCATAACCAGTCATTGACCGTCACCAATCCCAAAACATTGGTGCGCAATCCAGTGTAAGTGAAGAAAATCGGCAGGAAGAAAACCAGCACAAACTGCCCCACCTGCCGGCGCCATGCGTCCACAAATGCAACATGCTTGTGAAACAAAAGACCAAAGGCAAAGCCACCGAATATTGTGAAAATGCCGAGCTTTTGAGTGATAATTCCGCAGGCGAAGATCGCAGCAAAAATTATCGCCATTGCTGAAAGCGGTATAGACCCTTCAGCGACCGGAAGCCTCTGTAGCAACAGGCTCACCAATCTCATGCCGACAAACCACAACAGCAGACCGAAGACCACCAATCCGCCGAGCTGCGCGGCAACCGAGGCGGCGAACAACCCGGCAGATGCGAGCGCCGCAACAATTGC
>JANOYJ010000121.1:0-6400 GCA_031428815.1 Phyllobacterium sp. | reverse complement strand
TGGGTGGCGGATGAAGTGCAGTGTGGTCTTGGGCGCACCGGCAAGTTCTACGCCTTTGAGCATTATGGCGTTATTCCTGACGTCACCGCATTGGCAAAGTCGCTCGGTGGCGGCAAATGCGCGATGGGCGCGATGATTGCGCGGCGTGAAATTTACATGAAAGCCTATGGCACACCTAAGACTGCGCTGATCCATGCACCTGCCACGTTTGGAGGTATTGGCGAAGCCTGCATCACCTCGATTGAAGCGCTGAACATTCTCTATGATGAAGACTTGATCGGTAATTCAGCGGCAGTTGGCGATTATCTCTTGGAGCGCTTGCAAACCTTGCAGGCGAAATATCCGAAGATGATTAAGGACGTGCGCGGCAAGGGCCTGATGATCGGCATTGAGTTTCAGGATTTCTCGCAGACTTTGCCGATGATCCTGCGCCCGGTTGTTGCCATGCTGGATGATAAGCTCAAGGGTTCATTGTCGGGCTTTATCGGCGCGTTGATGCTGCGTGACTATGACACGCTCGTCGCGTTCACAGAGTATAACCGCAACGTGATCCGTCTTGAGCCGCCACTGATTTGTAACCGCGCCCACGTCGCGCAGTTTGCGGATTCGCTGGATGATCTCCTCAGCCGTGGCATCATTGCCATCGTCAAAGACTTCGTCAAAAGTCAGGTGATGTGAGCGCAACGGGCGACATCGGGATAAGACCCCGCCAGTCTGGCATCGCTTCGCGCCTGTTGGACTGGCTGATTGCTCTTGTCGCCCGCTTCGCCTCGCCGATTGGCGCGGTGATTTTCATCGGCTTCATCGCGCTGACCTGCATTGCTTCGGCGAAGTTTCCGCATGCGAATTGGGATTTGATGCCCTATGTCGCGGCAAGTTCTGAGGCGCGGTTTCAAACAGCGCAGGAAGTGCATGACTACGCCTATGATGCCGTGAGAGAGGCCGTTGATCCGGCCTCGTTTGAACTTCTCGCCAAGGGCGATGCCTATCGCCAGCGGCAGTTTACCGATGCCAACGCGTTTGTCTCGATGCTGCCCATGTATAAGGTCAAGGCGCTGTACATCTCGCTGATCTCGGCGCTGGCCCCCTACACGGGTGAGATGGGCGCGATACGGTTGATTACGCTCTTGTCGACTTTGTCTACGGGGCTTTGTGTCGGACTTTGGCTCTATCGCGAAAAAGCCGTTGCCTATGCGCCGGTCGCCGTCGGCATGTTAATGATCTCCGGTTATCCCGATATCGCGCGGCTCGGATCGCCGGACGCGCTGTTCATGGCGCTGTTTACGTTTGGACTTTATGCGCTGACGCGAAGGCGCGAAACGGTTGCGGTGCTGGCGCTGTTCCTAGCCTTCATGGTCCGCTCTGACACGATTGCTTTTCTGGGCATTTTGGCTGTGCTGTTTGTGTTGTTCCGCCAGATCAGCCTCGGTGCGTTCGGTGCGTTTGTTGCTTCCGCAATTGCCTACTCGGTACTCTCGCAAGGGGCAGGGCATCCGGGTTGGTGGACGCATTTCTGGTTTTCCAATGTCGCGCAGCAAATGACGATGGAGGGGTTTCATCCTGACTTTTCGGCATCGATTTATGTGAAGGCGCTGGCTTCGGGCATTGTGCGTTGTGTCACTGAATTGGCATGGCCGGGGCTTCTCGTCATTCTCGTTTCCGCATGGGCCTTCCTTCGTTCCGCGCTCGGCCGGATCGATCCACGAACAGAAGTGATCTTCCTCGCGCTGGTCGGCGGGATCGTCGCGCGGTTTATTCTGTTCCCGCTGCCGGACGCGCGGGTGCATGGGGCGTATCTCACGCCGCTGTTTCTGCTGCTGTTGCCGTCGATCAAAACTCTTCTCTCCGTCTGGAAACCCGCACAAGCCGCGTGAATTACGCGCCATGTCGCAAATGGGCTTTGCCTATGCGCCCGGGGACAATAATGTGCGCTCATCAATTTGATGGAGAAGCACGACATGGCAAAGTTTCCGCTGAAGGCAAGGGTCGTTATTATCGGCCAAGGCGGCATTGTCGGAGCCACTATCGCGCATCATCTTATCGAACGCGGCTGGGACGATATTGTCGGCATCGACAAGTCGGCCATCCCGACTGACATTGGCTCCACGGCCCATGCGTCAGACTTTTGCTACGCGACGTCGCATGACAAACTGGCCTGTTACACGACGCTCTACTCCATCGATTTCTACGAAAAGCTCGGCCATTACGCCAAAGTCGGCGGGCTGGAAGTCGCGCGGGTCGGCGATGACGGGCGCATGGCCGAACTGAAGCGCAAAGTGGCATCCGGCAAAGCCTTCGGTACGCGCGCGGTAATGATTAGCGCGGCGGAAGCCAAGGCGAAATTCCCGCTGATGGAAGAGAGCGTTATTCAGGGCGCGCTGTGGGATCCGGATGCCGGTCTGGTGCATCCGCGCTCGCAAGCGGTGGCGGGCGAACTTGTCGATAAGGCGGTCGCTGATGGTAAACTGACAGTGTTTGCCAATACGCCCGCGACCGGTCTCAAGATCGAAAACGGACGCATCAAGGGTGTTGTCACTGAAAAGGGAACGATTGAGGCCGACTACGTGATCGTCTGCGCCGGTCTTTGGGGCCGTCTCATTGCGGAAATGGCGGGCGAAGACCTGCCGGTCATGCCGGTCGATCATCCATTGACCTATTTCGGACCCTATTTGGAGTTTGCGGATACCGGCAAGGAAATCGGCTGGCCGTTGCTGCGCGATCAGGGCAATTCCGCCTATATGCGTGACACAGGCGATCCGAAGACTTCGGAAGGCGGGCAGATTGAATGGGGTTATTACGAGGAAAAGAACCCTCGCATGTGCCATCCGCGCGACCTCCTCGAAAAGGAACAGGCGCGGCTGTCGCCGTCGCAGCGCGATCTCGATATGGAGCAGATCATTGAACCGCTCGAACGCGCGATCGAGTTGACGCCTATTCTTGGCGAACTCGGTTATGATGAGCGCCGCTCGTTCAACGGATTGCTGCAAGTGACCACCGATGGCGGGCCGTCCGTTGGCGAAAGCCAGAAGGTGCGCGGGCTTTGGTATGCCGTCTCCGTTTGGGTCAAGGATGCTCCGGGTATCGCCAAGCTCGTCGCTGACTGGGTCACCGACGGGCGCACCGAACAGGACCATGCCAGCATCGACTATTCCCGCTTTTATCCGCACCAGACGGAAGAGCAATTCATTCACGACCGCTGCTATGAAACGGCGTTCAAAATCTACAATCCGGCGGTGCATAACCGCGAGCCATATTCGAAAGGCCGCAGTGTCCGCCGCTCGCCGTTTTATGATCGTGAAAAGGAGCTTGGCGCTTATTTCATGGAACTCGGCGGCTGGGAGCGGGCGCATGGCTATGCGAGCAATGAGCATCTGTTAGAGAAATACGGCGACCGTGTTCCGGTGCGCCATAATGAATGGGACAACCGCCATTTCTGGCGCGTGTCGAATGCCGAGCATCTGGCGATGAGCGAGGATGTCGGCATGGTGAACCTGTCGCATTTTGCCATCTATGATGTCGAAGGGCCGGATCATGTTGATCTGATGGAATGGCTTTGCGCTGCCAAAATCGGCGGCGATGCCAATATTGGCAAGGGCATTTATACGCATTTCCTCGACAGCGCCGGCATGGTTCGCGCCGATTTGACCGTTATCCGCATGGCGGATCGATGCCGCGTGATTGACGGTGCTGATGCCGGGCCGCGCGATTTCAACTACATGAAACGCACGGCGCAAGATCGCGGGCTTAATGTGACTGTGACCGACCGCAGTCAGGATTTGGTGACCATTGGTGTTTGGGGGCCGAATGCGCGTGTGACCTTGCAAAAGGTCGTCGAAGACCCCGACGCGCTGACCCAAGAGAACGCGGCCTTTGCCTCACTGAAGCAGATTAAGATCGGGGGCAAGCCCGTCACGGCCTTCCGCATTTCTTACGTCGGCGAGCAGGGTTGGGAATTGCATATGAAATACGAGGACGGTCTTGCCGTCTGGGATGCGCTGCGCTCCGCCGGTATTATGCCATTTGGCGTCGAGACCTATGCCAACAGCCGCCGCATGGAAAAAAGCCTGCGTCTACAAAACGCTGATCTTTTGACAGAGTATAATTTGCTTGAAGCTGATCTTGCGCGCCCCAAAGTCAAGGAAGCCGATTTTAGCGGCAAGGCGGCGCATAGTGCGTTTCGCGAACGCGCTCATCAACCAGCCATGCTTTGCACATTGACCATGGAAGCGAATGTGGATGCCTCAGGGGTCGCGCGTTACCCGCTCGGCGCTTGCCCGATACTTGATCCGCTGACAGGCGAGACGTTGGTCGATGAACTCGGTCGCCGCTCCTACACGACCTCCATCGCCTATGGCCCGACAATCGGCAAAAACATCGCGCTCGGCTATCTGCCGCATGAACATGCGGTGGAAGGCAAGATGTTCGAGATCGAATATTTCGGCGAGCGCTATCCGGTGAAGGTTGCGGGTGTGGGTTACAAGCCGCTCTATGATCCGGAGAATTTGAAGCCAAGGTCGTAGAAAAGCTGATAACCGCTCTAAGTTCTTGAATTGTCGCATTGTCCTTCGCTTTTGATAATTCCATCAAAAGCGGAAATGCTCTAACCTGTCTTCGCTTGCTGAACCCCTGAGTTGAGCCAACTTGCAATCTGTGCTCTCAGGGGCCCCGGTGCAGTCGGCTTTAACGCATAATCATCCATTCCTGCGGCGAGGCATTTCTCACGGTCACCGGACAAAAGATGGCCCGTCATACCGATAATCATCGGGTGATGGCCGCCCGAGATCTGGTCTCGTATGCTGCGTGTCGCTTCCAAGCCGTTGAGACCGGGCATTGAAATGTCCATCAGGATAAGGCGCGGCTTCTCGCGCAACGCGGTGTTGACGCCTTCGATACCGCTGGAGACGATCAGATATTGGTAGCCGCAGTTGCTCATGATTTGGTCATAAAATATCTGGTTCACGTCGTTGTCTTCAACGATCATCACATCGAGCGCATGCTTGCGTGTTTTCAGCCCGAAAGGCTCGGCCGCTTCGGCAACGTCAATATTTTCTTTCAGTTTGGCGGTTATTGGCTGAGTATGTACCGGGAAGGTGACCGCGACTGTTTTAGGTTCAGGCGCGATGGTTTCGACGCTGTCATCGGCCTTGACGGCATCTTTATCGATCACAACCTGTGCAAAGCCGTCGGTCATGACATGGTTCAAGTCAATAATCTGTGGCCGGTTGACAGTCAGGACGGTGCTGCTCCACTCCCGCAACTGTGCGATGGCAGAAAGATCATCTGACATAACGAAGTCAATGTGAACGCTTTCGCCGTCTACATCCGCCAATAATTCAAGCACGAGGTCAATTGTTTCAAGCGCGATCGGTTGAACTGAATCCTCTTGCAAGACACCGGTGACGCGTTCCAATAATTCAGGAGAGCGAACCAAGAGGATCGCGCGACGCGGTCTGTTGACCTCAACGGCGACCAGCTTTGCCGGCTCCACAGGGACTTCTTTAGGCAGATGGTCGCTCATATCCATCATATCTTGAACAATGCCGAGTAATGTCCCTGATGAGCGTCGGATGATGTCGAGTTTGTTCTGCTGGTTTTGGGTTAACTCGGTTTCATTAAGCAGTTCTGCGGCGGCCAGAACGCCCGTCATCGGAGTTGTGATCGTACTCATCAAGCGTGACACGGTCACTGTCTTGATTTTCTCAGCAGCGTCTGTTTCGCGACGGCACCGCTCGACTTCTTGAAAACTGGAAACCGCATCTGAAATGTCGGTGGTGATTTCAATCTGATTTTTTAGCGGCGTTTCGATGATGGTGAACCGCATATGACGGCCATCGCGCTGCAGGGTATCTACCGGCTTTTGATTACTCAGTGCCAATTCGCGCATGTGGAATTGATGATCGAGCCACATATCACGCTCGCTTTGCGGAACGCCGTTGGTAGGTGCATTGGCGATGGCCGACAGGATTTCCCGCCGCAACATGCCCGGGCCAACCGGTGCACCGATGGCGTTGCAGTGTTTCGTAAAAGCTTTGTTGACGCAAACCAACATGCCGGTTGGATCATAAACGGCAATCTCGTCTTCCATCAGATCAAGGGCTTCATACAGGCGCTCCTCGCGAATACGGGAATCCTCGAGCAACCGGTGAAATTCTTCAATGCGCTTCAACTGCGCCTCCGCGATCAGATTAAGTTGTTGGTGAAGCGGATCGGCAGCGTCGGCGTCTGTGATAAAGGCAGCAGCCATGTCGCCGCTTGCGATGGCCTTTGCGTGATCGCTCACGCGTTCCAAACGCGCAGTGAGACGACGGTTCATATAGCCTGAAAGCAGGCCTGCAAGAACAGATACGCTGAGGGCCAGGATGAATCCTGATTTGCCCGGAGCGCCGGCTTCGCCAAGACG
>JANOYJ010000120.1:0-3969 GCA_031428815.1 Phyllobacterium sp. | reverse complement strand
AACTCATGCATCCTGTAACGCTTGGTATTGCAGCAGGCCTCTTCCTTGGAAAACAAATCGGTGTTTTCGCTGCCACCAAGCTCACCGTCGCTGCCGGCCTCACGGAGGTTCCCCGCGACGCCTCATGGCTTCAAGTCTACGGTGTCAGCATCCTGTGCGGCGTCGGCTTTACCATGAGCCTGTTCATAGGGCTGTTGGCGTTCCCGGGACAGGAAGCAATGGTCGATGCCGTCAAGATCGGTGTCTTGATGGGATCAATCGCGTCGGGATTGGTCGGGGCAGGGGTGCTGATTTTGGCGGGACACCGGCGCTGACCGCTGCTATACAATTACGCCTCGACCCGCTATCGGCCACTCCGACGATCAAATTTCAGGAAATGGCTATCATGGACGTTAGAGACAGTAACGGCGCGATCTTGGCAGAAGGCGATAGCGTCACCGTTATCAAAGACCTCAAAGTCAAAGGCTCTTCCGCCATCATAAAGCGCGGAACCATCATCAGGGGCATACATCTGACCGATAACGAAGAAGAAATCGAATGCCGCGTCGAGAAGGTCAAGGGGCTGGTGCTGAAAACGTGTTTTTTGAAGAAGGCTTGAGCGGCTTAGCTCACATATTTATGTAAAATGGAATTAATCAGTGTCTGGTAGGGCATGCCTTCTTCGGCGGCACGCGATTTGAGCTTCATTAGATCTAGTTCCGGCACGGAAATTGAAATACGCTTGCGCCGCACCGCCAGTGTGTTCTCCGCGAGTTTTTTCCAGTAGTCGCGACGTTCTTCAATGTTGCCGACAGAGACCCATTCACCCCGCTCGGTGCTGGCAATAAGGTCGTCTTCCTCTTCTTGTGAAATGGGCGCGATGCTAGATTTCTTCTGTGTCATTGGCGTATCCTTAGATAGTGTTTGGTTTCAACTCTTGAAGGAAACAGAGTCTTGAAAAACTTCCGGTCGCTGTCGATGACAAATGGAACAATCCAAGCATAATCATCAATTTTGACCACAAGTTGGAACTGGTGGGCGTATCTTTCTCTGTTTGGATGAGTTCGCTCGTCAAGAAGATTGCCTTCACTGATCGCCGACAGAACTCTTTCGAAGCCAAAGCCGAACTGCTCTTTAAGCAGGTCATTCTTTTCCTCGTTCCAAAAGACATCGAGATCCATGTGCATATAATATATATCAATGGCACAAATATCAAACGAACGTTATCAATTAGAACTGCCCCTTCCCTTTCCCCCCGTTTTCCCCTATACGCCCCGCAGCACCGCGCATTGCGCCTGCTTTTCACGGCCCGTGCTGGACGACATCCCGGCTTTGGGCGCCCCAATCCTCTTTTTGAAAGGATATTCCGATGTCGATTACTGCAGAGCGCAAGCAAGAGCTCATGAAGGCCCATGCCACCACGGAAAATGATACCGGTTCGCCTGAAGTTCAGGTCGCCGTTCTTTCCGAACGCATTACAAACCTCACTGAGCATTTCAAGACGCACAAGAAGGACAACCATTCGCGCCGCGGATTGCTGACCCTTGTTGCCACCCGCCGTTCGCTCTTGGATTATTTGAAGCGCAAAGATGCCGGTCGTTATCAGGCTCTGATTTCGAAACTCGGCTTGCGCCGTTAAACCAATTTCGGCGGGGGCGTCAGTCTCCGCCGATAACGTCTTGGGCAATGTTGCCCGATCCCTCCGCGTTATGAATGTTGGAGGAAGCCTGAACCCGAATGGGGCAGGATTGTCAGCGTCCCGTCAAAACCTCGCGGAACCCTAACTGTCTTGCCCGTGCCGTGTTCGAAACGAAACGCATGAAGCTGCCCGGCGCGAAAGCGCGTGCGGGCGTAAGACAGGATTATTTTAATGTTCAAAACACATCGTGTTGAAATCGAGTGGGCAGGCCGTCCGCTTATTCTTGAAACCGGCAAAATCGCCCGTCAGGCCGACGGCGCTGTCATGGCGACCTATGGCGAGACCGTCGTACTGGCTACCGTTGTTTCGGCAAAATCGCCGAAGCCTGGTCAGGATTTTTTCCCGCTCACCGTCAATTATCAAGAAAAGACTTATGCCGCCGGTAAAATTCCGGGTGGATATTTCAAGCGTGAAGGCCGTCCTTCCGACAACGAAACGCTGGTTACACGTCTGATCGACCGTCCAATCCGTCCTCTGTTTCCAGATGGCTATAAGAACGACACGCAGGTTGTCATCACCGTCATGCAGCATGACCTTGAAAACAATCCCGACATCATTTCAATGATCGGTGCCTCCGCAGCGCTCACCATTTCCGGCGTGCCTTTCATGGGCCCGATTGGCGGCGCGCGCGTTGGCTATATCAACGGCGAATACATTCTGAACCCGCATATCGACGAAATGCCTGAATCCTCCCTCGACCTCGTTGTCGCGGGCACTCAGGATGCCGTGCTGATGGTGGAATCTGAAGCCAAAGAACTGTCCGAGGACATCATGCTTGGCGCGGTTATGTTCGGTCATAGAAGTTTCCAGCCCGTGCTGGATGCGATCATCAAGCTCGCCGAAGTCGCCGCCAAGGATGCCCGTGACTTCACACCGGATGACTATTCCGACCTCGAAGCTCAGATGTTGAAAGTCGCTGAAACCGACCTTCGCGCCGCCTATAAGATCATCGACAAGCAGGACCGTTATGTGGCGGTTGATGCCGCCAAAGAGAAGGTCAAGGACCACTTCCTGCCGAACGGCGCGGAAGCTACGATGTGGAGCGCCGAACAGGTTGGCGTTGTGTTCAAGGGCTTGCAGGCCAAGATCGTTCGCTGGAACATTCTCGATACTAAGAGCCGCATCGATGGCCGCGACCTGTCGACCGTTCGCAAAATCGTATCCGAGGTCGGCATTCTGCCACGCACCCACGGTTCGGCGCTGTTCACACGCGGCGAAACGCAGGCCATCGTCGTTGCCACGCTCGGCACCGGCGAGGACGAGCAATACGTCGATTCGTTGACCGGCATGCACAAAGCCACCTTCATGCTGCATTACAATTTCCCGCCCTATTCGGTCGGTGAAACCGGCCGCATGGGTTCACCCGGCCGCCGCGAAATTGGTCATGGCAAGCTCGCTTGGCGCGCCATCAACCCGATGTTGCCGCCAAAGGAAGCCTTCCCCTACACGCTGCGCGCTGTCTCTGAGATCACCGAGTCGAACGGCTCGTCCTCAATGGCGACCGTTTGCGGCACCTCGCTGGCTCTTATGGATGCGGGTGTTCCGCTGATCCGTCCGGTCGCAGGCATTGCCATGGGCCTCATCAAGGAAGGCGACCGTTTCGCCGTTCTGTCCGATATCCTCGGCGATGAAGATCATCTCGGCGATATGGATTTCAAGGTAGCCGGCACTGCCAATGGCATCACTGCCTTGCAGATGGACATCAAGATCGAAGGCATCACCGAAGAGATCATGCAGGTTGCGCTGACGCAGGCGAAAGAGGGGCGCATTCATATCCTTGGCGAAATGGCCAATGCTCTGACAGAAGGCCGTGCGGAACTCGGCGAGTTCGCCCCGCGCATCGAAGTCATGAACATACCAGTAGATAAGATCCGTGAAGTTATCGGCTCGGGCGGCAAGGTCATCCGCGAAATCGTTGAGAAGACTGGCGCTAAAATCAGCATCGAAGATGATGGCACGATCAAAATCGCCTCAAGCAATGCCAAGGAAATCGAAGCCGCGAAGAAGTGGATTCACTCGATTGTGGCTGAGCCTGAAGTCGGCGAAATCTATGAAGGCACGGTTGTCAAAACCGCCGACTTCGGCGCATTTGTCAATTTCTTTGGCCCCCGCGATGGGCTCGTGCACATTTCACAGCTTGCCAATGACCGGGTCAACAAGACCTCGGATGTTGTCAAGGAAGGCCAGAAGGTCTGGGTCAAGCTCATGGGCTTTGACGAGCGCGGTAAAGTCCGCCTTTCCATGAAGGTTGTTGATCAGGCAACCGGCAAGGAACTCACCAAGGAACAGAC
>JANOYJ010000119.1:0-5081 GCA_031428815.1 Phyllobacterium sp. | reverse complement strand
CACAGAACGGGTTTGCTCCATCGTCGGTGATCCAAGCGGATTTGGCGACATCAGAGAAATTCTTTATGCCTTCCAAATCCTTGAGTGAAGCGAGATAGCCCTTGTCATACAAGGCCAGCGAGGCATCAAACGGGCGGCAGGTGATGAGGTCACCGGCGGAACCGGCCTCGAGCTTGGTGTTCAGCGCCGCGTTATATTCCGTTGGAGCCGATGGGGTGAACTTCACCTTGATACCGGGGTTCTTGGCTTCAAAGGCCGGAATGAGTTTGTCCTGCCAAATGGCAAGATCATCATTGCGCCAGCTTTCGATGGTCAGCGTCACATCTTCGGCAAAAGCCGGAGCGCAAACGCCGCATATCGCGGTCGCCAGCAAGAGGGATTTCACAAGTCTTAGGGTCATAGTCTCGTTCTCCACTGTTATAGATCGTTTATTATCCCGCGTTTAGGACGCGGTTCATTTCTGAAAGCGCAGGCCGCAACATCTGACCCGATCTTTCGAGAAGTTCGTCTGCTTGACCGGTGCTTTTCGCACCGCAAGCCAACAAGACTGCACTCTTTACCGCGCCGCCCGATTGTTCAAGATACCCCGCTGCGCTTTCTATCGTGCAGCCGGAAATGGCGGCGACGATGGTCTGAGAGCGACGGATCAGTTTCGCATTATCGGCGCGGACATTGACCATGTAACCGTCATGCACATGACCAAGTCTGACCGCCATCATGGTCGACATCATGTTGAGTGTGATCTTTTGCGCCGTGCCTGCGCCCATTCGGGTTGATCCCGCAAGGATTTCCGGCGGAGTTGATAGGAGCACAGGAAGATCCACGATCTCGAGCAGTGGTGAACCGGCATTATTGGCGATGCCCGAAGTTTTTGCACCAGCAGCCAATGCGGCTTTAACCGCGGCCAGCGCATAGGGCGTCGTGCCACTCGCCGAGAGTGCGATAAGCAGATCGTTTGCTGTGATAGTGTGCGCCAGCACATCGGCTTCGGCTTGTACAACGTCGTCCTCGACGCCGCCCACCATATCGTGCAGCGCGTCAACGCCACCGGCGAAAAGAATAACGATCCGGTTTTGCGGGACGCCGAAGGTACCGGGAATCTCCAAAGCATCGGCGAGCGCCATGAGGCCCGAACTTCCGGCAGCGGCATAGAACAAGCGGCCACCATTCCGTATGGTTGTCGCAGCAGCTTCGGCCAGTCTGTCAATTTGAGGCAAGGCAGTACGAATAGCCGAGGCAGCCGCAATTTGTCCGTCCAGAAGCAAATGCAGCGCGTCAATCGGGCTATGCTGGTCAAGACCCAGCGCCCGCTCGTCCCGCATCTCAGTTTGCGCTGCTGCCATCACGTAACTCCCTGTCACAATAATGCCAAAAAAATACCACTTGGCAAGTGGCGATTTCGAATTTTGTTAACTATTTTTAGTTTAATCGATTTTAATTGAGCGATTTCAACGAGTTAAAAATATCATGTTGTATACCTAAATTAATGCTTGGTATTTGGTATTTTATTGGTATTATCTATTAGGAGTGCGCTTATGGATTATGCAATTGGCGTGGACGGGGGCGGAACAGGGTGCCGGGTCGCGCTCGTGGACCCGAATGGCTGTGTTCTCGGTCGCGGGACGGGCGGCGCCTCCAATATTGCCAGCAGTTTCGACGGCGCTCTTGGAAACATCCGCGTGGCAATCGACATGGCAGCAAAAGAAGCGGGCATTTCTAACCTCTCATCCCGCAAAATCGCAGCTGTTCTCGGCCTAGCCGGGGCCAATGTCGGCGACCATGCGAAAAATCTCATCGCCCGCCTCGGCTTTGCCAAATGCGAGGTCGTAAGCGATGCCCTCATCTCGCTCGACGGCGCACTAGGGGGCGAAGACGGCACTGGCGCTATGATCGGCACCGGCTCGGTGTTTGCAAGTCGCTCCAAAGGCGAATTTCGCCAACTGGGGGGCTGGGGCTTTCAGGTCGGCGATCAAGCCAGCGGTGCCCGCATCGGGCGCAGTGTTTTGCAAGAGACCCTCTTGGCGCATGATGGCATTCGGACGCATTCAAATTTGACACGGGCAATGATTGCGCGATTTGGAACGGCGGCCGGCGTGACGGAGTTTGCGCGCCAAGCTGTGCCAGGCGACTATGCCGCTTTAGCACCGCTCGTTGTTGAGGCAGGGACAAGGGGTGACATTGTGGCGCTTCAGATTTTGCATGACGCCATATCCTATATCTGTAAGGCGATAGACGCTGTCTCTTACGCTCCAACCTTACGCGTCGTGATGATTGGTGGACTTTCTCAAGTGCTTTCGCCGTTCTTACCGGGGAGCATGAAATCTCGTTTGGTCGCTGCAAAGGGCAACGCGCTTGACGGCGCACAGAGGCTCGCCTTGCGCTTACTCAATGAGGGAGCGGTTCATGCCTGACACCCTCGCATCCGTGTTTGCGCCGGAAGTCGAAAACAATTTGCAGGGCGGGCCGATCTACCTTCGTTTTGCACGGCGCCTTGAGAGCGCCATCATACGCGGACTGATTCAACCCGGTGAGGCTCTGCCCTCTGAACGCGACATTGCGACGATGGCCGATATTTCGCGCGTCACAGTACGCAAGGCCGTGCAAGATTTGGTGCAGTCTGGTTTCTTAGTGCAACGACATGGCTCGGGAACTTTCGTGACACCGAAAGTGGACCGGGTCGAACAATCACTGTCACAGCTGACCTCGTTTACTGAGGATATGGCGCGGCGCGGCAAGAATGTGCGGTCTCTCTTTTTGGAGCGCGGCGTCTTCTCGCCCTCACCGGAAGAGACCATGGTTCTCGGCCTTTCAGCGGGGGAGCGCGTCTCTCGCGTCAACCGCTTGCGCATGGCTGATGACACACCGCTCGCCATCGAGCGTGCGAGCATGTCGACGAATGCACTGCCCGATCCGAGTTCGGTTGACGCATCACTTTACGCTGCGCTTGAGACCAATGGTTGCCGCCCTGTGCGCGCCATTCAGCGCATTTCGGCGGTAAGCCTTGATGAAAATGATGCAGGCATTCTCGAAGTCGCGCCGGGTTCGGCAAGCCTCAAGATTGAGCGGATTTCCTACCTTCCTTCCGGGCGCGTGGTTGAATTCACCCGCTCGGTCTATCGCGGCGATGCCTATGATTTCGTTGCTGAACTCAGATTGCAAGAAAGTTAAACAATGTTGTCACCAACCAAAATGCGTATGGAAATCAATGAGATACCGGATGCGGCGCAAAGACTGATTCAATCGTCGAGCCGAGAAGTTGAAGTCATTGCCGCACGTTTGCAGAGCCTCGACCCACATCTTGTGGCGACGATCGCGCGTGGCTCATCGGATCACGCGGCTGGGTTCTTGAAATACGCGATTGAGTTGACACTTGGCCTACCCGTCGCCTCGCTCGGACCTTCGATTGCGTCGGTTTATGACGCTCAGCTCCGGCTGAATAGAACCGCGACTTTGTCGATCTCCCAATCGGGAAAAAGCCCGGACATCGTTGCAATGGCGCAGAATGCGCGGCGCGGCGGGAGCTTCACCATTGCCCTCACCAATGTGATCTCCTCTCCTTTGGCGCTTGCCAGTGATGTTGCGCTTGACATTGCCGCGGGACCGGAGCTCTCCGTCGCCGCAACAAAAACTTATGTGAACTCACTAATAGCGGGCCTTCTGATCTTGGCCGGATGGAGCAAAGACCGTGAGCTTTCGAACGCCATCAACGGTCTGCCAGCAGCGCTCTCCCATGCTGTGACGCAAGACTGGTCGCCGCTGTGCGAAGCGCTCGCCCATCGTCATTCACTCTATATTCTGGGGCGTGGTCCGGCGCTTGCCATTGCGCAGGAAGCAGCGCTGAAATTCAAGGAAACCAGCGGCATGCATGCGGAGGCCTATTCCTCGGCTGAGGTTATGCATGGACCCGTGTCCATCGTCGGCGAAGGATTTCCGGTCTTGGCCTTGATTGCCCGAGACAAGGCCGAACCCAATGTCGCCGCCATCGCTGACCAATTAGTCGAGCAAGGTGCGGCAGTCTTTGCAACATCATCGCGTGTAAAGAAGTCGAATGCCCTTCCCTTCACTGCATCGGGGCATCCTTTGACAGATGCGCTGGTCCAGATTGCTTCTTTTTATGGATTCGTGGAGATGCTGGCGCGACGCCGTGGCTTTGATCCTGACAAGCCACGACATTTGCGCAAGGTGACGGAGACTGTATGAGCCTTAGCTATTTCACCGCTCCGGTTATTTTTGACGGCGAGACGGAGCACACAAGTTCTGCCTTGATCATCAATGACGGGCGCGTGGCAGCGATAGTTCCGGTGAGCGAACTTCCAGAAAATTCAGAGATCACTCGTTTCGGGACCGGCATGGTCGCACCGGGTTTTGTTGATTTACAGGTGAATGGCGGTGGCGGTGTCATGCTCGGCGAAAATCCGGGTGTCGCTACCATAGAACGCATTTGCGCAGCGCACCGGCCTTTCGGCTCCACCTCGCTTTTGCCGACGTTGATTACCGATTCACCTGAGCAAACGCGTGCCGTGATCGCGGCAGGTATCGAAGCCACGAAGCGCGGCGTCCCCGGCTTTCGTGGCCTGCATTTGGAAGGGCCGCATCTTTCTAAATCGCGCAAGGGAACACACGATCCGACCCTCATACGACCGATGACTGAGGACGATCTGACCACGCTTTTGACGGCGAAGGATGGGTTGGAGACTTTGTTCGTCACCCTTGCACCGGAGTCCGCAAGCGTTGCACAAGTGCGGACACTCGCAAAAGCGGGAGTCATAGTGAGCCTCGGTCACAGCGACACAGACCACGATACGGCGCTCAGATATGTGGAAGCCGGGGCCTCCTGCGTCACCCATCTTTTCAACGCCATGAGCCAGCTTGGCAATCGCGAACCGGGGCTTGTCGGCGCCGCACTTTCCTCAGGAAGCCTCCACGCGGGCATTATCGCCGATGGCTTTCATGTGCATGTTGCCAGCATGAAAGCAGCGCTCAGCGCCAAGAATGGACCAGCCAGAATTCATCTTGTAACCGATGCCATGTCGACCGTGGGGAGCAATATTCAATCGTTTATGCTCAATGGCCGCGAAATC
>JANOYJ010000118.1:0-2661 GCA_031428815.1 Phyllobacterium sp. | reverse complement strand
GGCGTCTTGGACTCGGCGCGATTCCGCTAGTTCCTCGCTGAAGAGTTCACAGTCTCGGTCGAAGACGTCACCGCCTTTGTGCTTGGCGGTCATGGCGACTCGATGGTGCCTCTAACGCGCTATTCGGCAGTGGCCGGCATTCCCCTGCCTGACCTTGTCAAAATGGGCTGGACCTCGAAAGAAAAGCTCGACCAAATCGTCCAGCGCACCCGCGATGGCGGCGCGGAGATTGTTGGCTTGCTCAAGACCGGTTCGGCCTATTACGCCCCTGCCTCATCGGCCATTCAAATGGCTGAGGCCTTTCTCAAGGATAAGAAGCGCGTTCTGCCCTGCGCCGCTTATCTCTCGGGCCAATACGGCGTCAAAGACATGTATGTCGGCGTGCCGACAGTGATCGGTGCCAATGGCGTTGAGCGGATCATCGAGATTGAACTCAACAAGGCCGAACAGAAGCTGTTTGAAAAGTCGGTCGCTTCTGTTGCCGGACTCTGTGAAGCCTGCATCACCATCGCGCCAAACCTCAAGAAATAATCTGGAGCCCCAGAGGAGCCATTTGTATGAACATCCATGAATATCAGGCGAAAGCCGTGTTGAAAGAATTTGGCGTGCCGGTATCGGCAGGTTATGCGGCGCTGACGGTGGACGAAGCCAATGCGGGCGCAAAGCAATTGCCCGGACCGGTCTATGTGGTGAAGAGCCAGATCCATGCGGGCGGGCGCGGCAAGGGTAAGTTTAAGGAACTTGGCGCGGATGCCAAAGGCGGCGTGCGCGTGGCGTTTTCGCTTGATGAAGTGAACGCCTATGCCAAGGAAATGCTCGGCAACACACTTGTCACCTTGCAAACCGGCGCGGCGGGCAAGCAGGTCAACCGGCTTTACATCGAAGACGGCGCGGCCATCGACAAGGAATTTTATCTCTCAATGCTGGTGGACCGTGAGACGTCCCACGTCGCTTTCGTCGTTTCGACTGAGGGCGGTATGAACATTGAGGAAGTGGCGCATGACACGCCGGAAAAGATCGTGACCTTCACGGTCGATCCCGCCACCGGCTACATGCCGCATCACGGAAGGGCGATTGCCAAAGCGCTCAATCTTTCCGGTGACCAAGCCAAACAGGCGTCGAAAATCGGCGGGCAGTTTTACAAGGCGTTTGTCGACAAAGACATGGCGATGCTGGAAGTGAACCCGCTGATCTTGACCAAGACAGGCAGTATTCATTGCCTCGACGCCAAGGTGAGCTTCGATTCCAACGCCTTGTTCCGCCATCCGGACATCATGGCGCTGCGCGATGAGAGTGAAGAAGATTCCAAAGAGATCGAAGCCTCGAAATATGACCTTTCCTACATTGCGCTCGATGGCTCCATCGGGTGCATGGTCAACGGCGCGGGCCTTGCTATGGCCACACTCGACATCATCAAGCTCTATGGCGAAGAGCCGGCCAATTTCCTCGATGTCGGCGGCGGCGCGACGGAAGAAAAGGTGACAGCAGCGTTCAAAATCATCACCTCCGACCCCAAGGTCAAAGGCATCCTCGTCAACATTTTTGGCGGCATCATGAAATGCGATATCATCGCCAATGGCGTCATCGCAGCGGTGAAAGCCGTCGGCCTGCAAGTCCCGCTGGTCGTGCGGCTGGAGGGGACAAATGTTGAACTGGGCAAGCAGATTATCCGGGACAGCGGGCTGAATGTAATTCCGGCGGATGATCTCGATGATGCGGCGCAGAAGATTGTCGCGGCGGTAAGAAAGTGATTTGAAATTACACATATTTACACATATAATTCCTGTGTGACTATGTGTGGAGAACGGCGATGAAGAATATCACGCTAGCAATTGACGATAACCTCTTGGAGCGCTCGCGTGCCTATGCGGAGAAACGCGGCACGACGCTTAATGCTTTGGTTCGTTCGGAGTTGTCGCAATTAATTTTGCAAGATCAGCGCCAAGAAGAAGCGCGGCAAGGCCTTCTGGCTTTGATCGACAGCTCTACGGCCCGCATGGGACCCAATTTCAAGTTTGACCGGGAGGAAATCTATGAGAGCCCCATGCTTTCTGGACACAAACATCCTGATCTACGCCGCAGCCGGAAAAGAGGATGAGCCAGGAAAGCATGCCCGTTCAGTTGACGTCATCCGAGAGAGCGACGTGGTGCTTTCCACCCAAGTTGTTGGAGAATTCCTTCATGTCTCACGCAAGAAATATATCAAAGTGATGAATGTCGCTCAAATAAACAGTTGGGCGGAGGCGTTGATGCGCTTTCCAAGTGTCGACATCGACCAAGCAATCATAAAATCCGCTTTGTTCGTGGCTGAGCGCTATCAAATTTCGTTTTGGGATGCCGCTTTGATTGCCGCTGCGGAAAGACTGGCTGCCAAAACGCTCTACACCGAAGACCTCAATCACGGCCAAAAATACGGCTCAGTCACTGTAATCAATCCATTTAGGGCCAATTAAACATGTCCATTCTCATCAACAAGCACACCAAAGTCATTTGCCAAGGCCTGACCGGCACGCAAGGGACGTTTCATACGCAGCAGGCTTTGGCCTATGGCACGAAAATGGTCGGGGGCGTGACGCCGGGCAAGGGCGGGCAGCGGCATGAAGAGACGGGATTGATGGTCTTCGACACTGTGCTCGAAGCTCGCCAAAAAACCGGCGCGAC
>JANOYJ010000117.1:0-2118 GCA_031428815.1 Phyllobacterium sp. | reverse complement strand
GGATGTGCAAATTAAATTCAAGACTGGCGAAAAGAACGGCCCGGAGTTGAGCGCCGGGTTCAACTGGCTGGAGGGTAATGACGAGGTCTGGACGGTCAGTGTCGTCAGCGGGAAAGGGCAGACGCTCAAACTTAAGAGTGGTGGCACGATTCTTGAGGTAGACGGCGTTGAGACAATCAACGAACCGTCTGAAGAATATGAGCGCATTTATGAGCATTTTGCCCGACTGCTGGCAGCCGACCAGAGTGATGTCCACGACGCGCCGCTCCGGTTGATTGCCGACGCCTTTTTCGTCGGCCGCCGCGAAACGGGACCTGCCTTCGACTGGTAGGCTGCACTTGATTTCACCGGTGCTTGCCGTTATCAGGCAAGGCGCGATGTGCCGCATTAGCTCAGTTGGTAGAGCACCGCATTCGTAATGCGGGGGTCAGGTGTTCGAGTCACCTATGCGGCACCATTTTCTACCGAAATGACACAGCACTACCGCGCCATGAACAGCGGCAGAGGTGGTTTGTCGATCATCGACTTGGTCACACCGCCGAATATGCGTTCACGAAGCCGCGAATGGCCATAGGCACCCATGACGATCATGTCGGCAGTCATATCAATGGCATGCTGCCTGAGCACGTCTGAGACCGAATGTCCGGCACTCGGCAAGCGTTCCACTGTTACATTGATGCCATGACGGGCAAGATAAGCAGCAATATCTGCCCCCGGCTCACTTCCATTTTTGTCCGTGAGCGCTTGCGGGTCAACCAATATGACGTGCACTTCTTCTGCCCTAACAAGCAGATCAAGCGCTTCGTGGACAGCGCGCGACGCCTCGACCCGCGAATCCCAAGCAATCATGACGCGTTTCGGTAAGGGCGACAATTTTGCGCCAGCAGGAACGACTAGAATGGGGTTTCGTGCGCCAAACAACGTCCCATCGACAACGGTCGTATCAAATGCGTCATTGTTATTCAGCCCTGCCCCCAGCAAGGTTATATCCGAATACATAGCGCGACGTGCAATGTCCTCGCCAAGCCAGTTGGCGTCCGAGTAGGCACTCTCAACATCGGCGGAGACGCCGGCCTTCGCCATAATGGCTTCTATAATAGCCACCCGGGCAGCCAGCTTTTCCATACTTTCCTGACGATCCTGTGCCCAGATGTCGGAGGCAGCCAAACCATACTCTCCCATCGGAAGCGGCGGAGAGTAAGAAACTACGAACGCGGAAAGATGCGCACCAATTCCCTCACAAAAATTGATTGCGTAGTTGAGGTCATCATCCGATTGATCAACACCCACAACACAAAGGACGGTCTTGGACATATTATTACCTCCAAAGTTCAAATGCACAGAAACTGTGCATTTCTGATTATTATCAGTATCTAAACGGCTCATCGTTGCGCTAGGTCAACAAAGTTGTTCCATGGTCTTCGGCCAAAGGCAAATCCCCTTGAACTCGCAGCCATAAAAGCGCAGATTCCGCCCACGCTTCAATTCTCGGGAGGAAAATGTGGCTACGAAAAATTCAGCAACTGCGGTTGCCTCTGGCGAGAACTCAGAAAAAATCTGGCTGAAGAGCTATAATCCAACTGTTCCAGCGGTATTGCCGCCTTTGACGCATGGCAGCGTGGCGGACATTTTGATTGAGTCTTGTCGCAACTATGCATCGAAGCCTGCATTCCTCTTGATGGGTAAGAGTATTACTTACGCGCAGGTCGACACGGAATCTGCGGCGCTTGCGGCTTATCTGCAATCCTTGGGGCTCGCCAAGGGCGCGCGTGTGGCGTTGATGATGCCGAATGTTTTGCAATATCCGGTGGCGATCCTTGCGACACTCAGAGCCGGGTACACGGTGGTCAATGTCAACCCGCTCTACACACCGCGCGAATTAGAGCACCAACTGAATGACAGTGGTGCGGAAACCATTATTATCATTGAGAATTTTGCGACGACTTTGCAAACCGTGTTATCGAAAACAAAGATTAAGAACATTATTGTGACCGGCGTCGGCGACATGCTGGGTCTCAAAGGCAACATCGTCAATTTCGTCTTGCGACATGTGAAGAAGGTGGTTCCGGCCTATTCGCTGCCGGGGCAGGTACGGTTCAATGCGGCGGTGTCGGCAGG
>JANOYJ010000116.1:0-4984 GCA_031428815.1 Phyllobacterium sp. | reverse complement strand
ATCGCGGATTTGTTGTCGCGGGTCTAAACTACGTGCAGAATCAATGACTTTCTTGACTTCGCCCAACTCCGCCTCTTTCAAAGCATCATCAAACTGGCGGCGGAAATCTCCGGAAACTTGACGAAAGCGCGTCATCGCCTTGCCAAATGCGCGCAGCATTTTGGGCAGGTCTTTCGGCCCTATCACCACGATTAATACAATCGCAATGACGAGCAATTCCGAATAGCCAACGTCAAACATCATGCCTCGAAGCGGAAATCAAACAGACTCCGTTTATGAAAACCTTAGGCTTTCTTCTTGGTTTTGCTGGCTTTTTCCGGTGTAACAGTTTCCGCCACCGAATGCTCAACGGTCTTTGCCGTCTCCGCAGTATCCGCTACAGTTTCGTCTTCTGCCATACCGGACTTGAAATTCTTGATGCCCTTGGCAACGTCACCCATCAGTTCAGGGATCTTGCCCCGTCCGAAAAGCAACAACACAACGGCCAAAACAATCAGCCAATGCCAAATCGAAAAACTGCCCATAACTAATCTCCCAAAACCTGCTTCGTCTCTATCTAGACGTTTGACATCGACTTTTCAAACACCAAGACGTCACTTTTACGTATTGTCAAAAATACTTCGCGTGCCAAGGTCGAAAGCGTACCGCACCGGATCTTCGCCCGCACCGGGGTTTCACTGTCAGGCACGGCAAACTCGACCAATTCAAAATCGCCTAAAAAACGACGTGACATTACCCGCGCCTGTAAATCGCCGGACTTTTCAGACGCCTCAACGCTGCCGATACGAACGGCCACCGTGACTTCGATTCCCGTTTGAAAGTCTGCTTTGAACGAGCCGACCGCCGAGTCTGCAACACCATTTTTCGCAATGGAATCAAACAGATTGAGTTCAGAAAAGAACCCGGCCACAAACAGATTTGCCGGTGCAAGAAACAGTTCCTGCGCGGTGCCGACCTGCACCAATCGACCATCCTTCAAAAGCGCTATCCGGTCTGCCATTCGCATGGCTTCATCTGCATCATGCGTCACGACAATTGCCGTCGCCCGGCTTTGGCGGAGCACACCAAGCGTTTCCGCCCGCACGGAATCCTTTAACCGTGAATCAAGTCCGGAAAACGGTTCGTCCATCAAAAGCACCGCCGGACGGGGCGCCAAAGCCCGTGCAAGCGCCACCCGCTGCTGTTCGCCGCCCGAAAGCACATGTGGATAGGATTTGGCATGACGCTCCAGCCCGACCCGCCCCAGCGCCGTATGTGCCTCAAGGATCGCGTCTTCTCTGGAAAGAGCCGTTAAGCCGAAGCGAACGTTGTCGAGAATGCTCATGTGCGGAAACAGCGCAAAGTCTTGAAACATAAGGCCGATGGAGCGCTTTTCCGGTGGCAGGAATACATTTGGTCCGGCAATTTCGCGATCATTGAGCATAACCCGCCCGAATGTCTGCGCCTCAATCCCGGCGGCAATTCTAAGCAACGTCGTCTTGCCTGAGCCGGACGGGCCAAGAAGGCACAGCACTTCGCCCGGCTCCGCGGTCAGCGAAATATCGCTGAGTGTCTCGCGGTGCGAACTAAACCGGTGTGAAATACCCTCAAACCCAAGCCGCGCCGCAAAGCTGACGCCGAGCGGACCGCGTTTTGCTGTTACTTGTTGAGTTGCAAGAGCCATATTCCAGTGAACGCCATAGATTGACCTTGACTGTCAATCCCCGCCCTTGGGCGTGAGCAGTCCAAGCTCTTCCAGATCAATATCCGTCAATGGATCTTCATCCTCGGCCAATTCATCAAAATTCTCGGCAAGACTTGGCATCGCAAAGTTCGATGGCAAACGAGGAGATAGCATTCCAGAACCCTTGAGTTCCTCTATCCCGGGCAGATCGCGCACATCTTCCAGCCCGAAATGGTCGAGAAATGACGGTGTTGTGCCATAGGTCACCGGACGACCAGGGGTTTTCCTTCGCCCACGAATCTTGATCCATGACGTTTCCATCAAAAGATCGAGCGTGCCTTTAGCGGTCTCAACACCGCGAATATCTTCGAGTTCCGCCCGGGTGACCGGCTGGTGATAGGCAATGATCGCCAGAACCTCGAGCGCCGCGCGAGAGAGCTTTTTCTGTTGCACTTGATCGCGGCTCAACAGGAATGAAAGATCGGAAGCCGTACGAAACGCCCACGCATCACCGACACGCATCAAATTAACGCCACGCGTCGCATAATCCGCCCGCAACAGCCCAAGAACCACAGCAATATCAGTGCCTTCCGGCAAGCGGTCCGCCAAAACCTTCTCGCTCACAGGCTCGTTCGACGCAAATAATAGTGCCTCGGCCATACGTACAGGTTCCGGTGACGTTACGCCAAACGGTATGTTTTTCTGAGTGCCACGCTCAGAAAACTGCACTACTTTCGCCTGTCCGCTCTCAGCCATTGGCGACATCCTTTAGCTCCAAAGTAAACTTCCTTCGCATATAAAGCGGTTCAAACGCCGCGCTTTGGCGCATCTCGATCTCGCCTTCCCGCGCCATTTCAAGGCTGGCAGCAAAGGAGCTTGCCATTGCCGATGCGCGCTCAACGGGATCAGAAATGAAGGCAATTAGATACTGGTCCAGCGCCGTCCAATCATTGATGTCGCCCAGCATGCGCATCAGAACGCGCCGCGCCTCCTTCAGCGACCAAACCACCCTCCCGCCGACGACGACCCGGGAAACCGCCTTCTTCTGCCGCTGCGAGGCATAGGCCGTGAGAAGGTCGTAGAGCGTCGCCGAATATTTGCTGCTACGATCGACGATGACGGCCTCCGGCATGCCACGGGCGAATATATCGCGCCCAAGACGGTTTCGGTTAATCAACCGCGCCGCCGCCTCTCGCATGGCCTCCAAACGCTTCAAACGAAACGCCAACACAGCCGCAAGTTCTTCACCGGACTCGCCTTGGTCATTTGCTGTCTTCGGGATCAGCAGTTTGGATTTCAAAAATGCCAGCCATGCCGCCATGACAAGATAATCGGCGGCAAGTTCGATCCGTAAGCCTTGGGCGGTCTTGATAAAATTGAGATATTGCTCTGCCAAATCCCTGATCGAAATCCGGGCAAGGTCCACCTTCTGCCCACGCGCCAAATGCAGCAAGAGATCAAGCGGGCCTTCAAACCCACCGACGTCGACGAGCAGCGCTTCATCAGCTGACGTGCGATCCTCTTCCCAAAGGGCCTCAAACGGCGCTCCACCGCTTTCTGTTCCTTTGGGTTTTAGGTTCATCGCATCTATCCAATCAAGCAACCGCGCTCAGCAGTCCATCAAATTCCGCCCTCAGCGCCAGCTCATCACGCTCACCCACACCGGAGATCCGCGACAATGCCGCATTCGCGCGATCTAACGACTTTCCAGAAAGCACGGGTGCTTGGTCAGCCACGGCGATCATCTCGTGCATAATGCCATGGCAGTGCAGCGCTATATCGCATCCTGCGTCAAAAATAGCACGTGCGCGCTCCGTCATATCCCCAGAAAGCGCGTTCATCGAAATGTCATCGCTCATGAGAAGTCCATCAAACTTCAAATATTTACGGATAATCTCTTCAACCACCACGGGCGACGTCGTCGCTGGGCGGTTCGGGTCAATCGCAGTGTAAACAACATGCGCCGTCATCGCCATCGGCATATCGGCCAGCGCCGCGAACGGAGGGAAGTCATGCTCTTGTAACTCTTTTAGCGACGCCTCCACCACCGGGAGGTTATGGTGACTGTCCGCCATGCCGCGGCCGTGCCCGGGAATGTGTTTGATGACCGGCAAGACACCGCCGTCCAACAGCCCCAGAGCCGCCTCGCGCCCCATCTCTGCAACGGTCTTCGGATCAAACCCATAGGCGCGGTCGCCGATCACGTTACTTGATCCTTCAACCGGTACATCCAGAACCGGAAGGCAGTCTGCGGTGATGCCAAACTTGCGCAGATCAATCGCATGCAGCCGCGACAATATCCGCGCCGCCTGTTTGCCGGCGGACGCGCTTTGCCGATAGATCGCCCCGAGCGATGCGCCCGACGGATAATTCGGTGCCAGAGGTGGTCGCAACCTCTGCACCCTTCCGCCTTCTTGATCGATAAAAACAGGCGCGTCAGGCCTGCTGACCGCTTGGCGGAACGAGGCCGTCAAATCCGAGATCTGGTTCGATTCTTTGAGATTGCGCCCAAAAAGAATAAAGCCCCACGGCCGTTTATCCCCGAAAAACGCAATTTCTTCTGCACTCAGTTCGGTTCCGGCGCACCCGGAAATCATCGCAATTGATTCGTCCATCTCAAAACCCTATCGAAACTTCTGATATTCTGCATCGGTGAAAACAAAAGGCGGCCCGAAAGCCGCCTTTGGATGACTCAGGTCGCGGATGTCACCGCGCCACGAGGCATTGGCCACCAGCGGACTTATATTTCGCGCACAATGCGGCAGCTTCAGCCTTTGATCCCGCCGCGATACGGACTCGGTAGAAAGTTCCCTTGCCCGGAATATCGGCTTGCTGAATATTCATCGCACGCCCGCCAATCACCGAGCCAAACTTGCGGCTCAATGTCGAATAGGTTGACTGAGCTGCATCAGGCGATGGCGTTGAAGCAATCTGTATCACATAATTACCGCCGGTTGACGCTGGCACCGCGGACGGCGTCTTGCCAGTCTTCGCAACAATCGTCACGGGTTGTTCTGCAGGTCGCGCATCCACGAGCGGAATGTTAACCGCCGCCAATTCAGCGACAGCCTCTGCATTAGCCGCTTCTTGCGTTATCTTCTTTAGTTTGACGGCTTTTACGAGCGGCTTTGCCAGCGGTGCCTCTGTGGCTTCAGGTTCCCCTACTTTGGCAATGGCCTCGGTAGCGTCTGGTTCAAACGCAGCAACTTTCACCTCTTCGCTCGCAACCGGCGTTCTAGTCAAAACAACCGGCTCGCCTACTTGCGCGACTTCCGGAGTCTCAGCTTCGATTTTCGCAACCGCACCGACAGCTTCGTCGAC
>JANOYJ010000115.1:0-1967 GCA_031428815.1 Phyllobacterium sp. | reverse complement strand
TTCCGTGGGTTTGATAACTTCAATGACCAGACGCGACAAGCGGGCGTGGTGCGGGAGAGACGCGCCCGTGTAACAGGGCCGTAACGCCCTTGTGACTAAGGCTCCCATTCAGTTGATTTTCATGTCATAACTCAATCTGCGAGTAACATTGCGTCGCCGGATTTGAGCGACGCCAGATCAACCGATTAGAGGAAACCATCATGTCAACAGCACGCACAGCGCTTTCCGCCGCCTATCTTGCCGGCGCACTTGTTACCGCTCTTTCCGCCGGGAGCGTTTTAACAGCAACTGACGCTTCTGCAGCGTCGAAAGAAAAATGCTTCGGTATCGCCCTTGCGGGTCAAAATGACTGCGCCGCTGGTGCAGGCACAACCTGCGCCGGCACTTCCAAGGTAAATTTCCAAGGAAATGCATGGAAATATGTCCCTAAAGGCACCTGCACTGCCATGGACATGGAAGGCCACAAGGGCTCGCTTGAGGCGCTGACCCGTGACGTTCCTGCCTGATTGCTTTCCAAGGAAGGATCGTCATGTTTGAGCCTCGTTTCCCCACGAACCCTGCGCGTGACGATGCACACTTTCCCGCTCTCCCGCTTCTGCCCCGTGCAGGGGCGGGGTTAAAGTCCGAACATGTGTCTGACATCCTTGCTGACAAAGATTGTGTCGGCTTTTTTGAAGTGCATGCAGAAAATTACATGGGCAGAGGCGGCGCACCGCATGCGGCACTCGCGCTCATCCGTAATCGTTTTCCCATCTCGGTACACGGCGTTGGCCTGTCTATCGGCGGCGCCGGGCCGCTGGACGCGGGACACCTCCAGCGTCTGGCGGCCGTTGTCGATCGCTATGAACCGGTGTTGGTCTCCGAGCATTTAGCGTGGTCAACGCATGACGAGACCTATTACAACGATCTCCTGCCTGTGCCTTATACCGATGAGGTATTGAACCGCGTGGTCGATCATATCGACGAGGTTCAAGAGATGTTAGGCCGTCAGATGCTCCTTGAGAATCCATCGACCTATGTGTCGTTCGAGCATTCGACCATGAGCGAACTTGAATTTATCACCGCTGTCGCCAAGCGGTCGGGTTGTGGCTTATTGCTCGACATCAACAATGTCTTTGTCTCGGCGACTAATCATAATTTCTCACCCGAAACCTATCTTGACCGCTTTCCACTCGCCTTGGTGCGCGAAATTCATTTGGC
Source organism: Phyllobacterium sp. (assembly GCA_031428815.1). Taxonomy (GTDB): domain Bacteria; phylum Pseudomonadota; class Alphaproteobacteria; order Rhizobiales; family Rhizobiaceae; genus JANOYJ01. Next base: position 767 of record JANOYJ010000115.1, on the reverse strand, counting down.
AGGTCACGCCGTGGAAACCGACGACAACGGTGCGCCGCTCCTCATTGATGCACATGACCGGCCGGTCGCCGATGAAGTCTGGGCGCTTTATGATCGCGTCATCGAATCCACCGGGCCGGTCGCCACACTCATTGAATGGGATAATGACGTTCCCGATTGGAATATTCTGAAGTCGGAAGCGCGCGCCGCAGACCAGATCCTGACGCATCATTCGAACCATACACTACTCGGACGCCGGCATGCTTGAGGACTGGAACTCAGTATCAGGTCGGTTTTCCGGTGCAATCTTGATCCCGGATTCACCGATACCGCCTGACATATCTAGAACAAACAACGGCAGGACCGACACGCGTTTCGCTGTCTACCGCAACAATGTCACCGTCGGTTTGATCGGCGCGATGGAAGCGAATTTCCCGGCCATTCGCCGTTTGGTCGGCGATGAGTTTTTTGCCGCGATGGCGAAAGTGTTCGTCCAAAATAACCCGCCGCAATCGCGGCTCATGGCTGAGTATGGTGCCGGGTTCCCAGCATTTCTCGATACATTCGAGCCGCTTGCCGATTATATTTTTTTGGCAGAGGTCGCAAGGCTCGAGCGGCTTTGGCTTGACAGCTATCATGAAGCGGATGCCCCCTCGCTTGAGGGAACAGCGCTCGCTTCACTCGCGCCCGATGCGCTTTTCGGGACACGTTTTGTGGCGCATCCGGCCACACGCCTGTTTACATCACCCTATGCCGCTGTATCGATCATGTCCGCCAATCGTGCCGCA
>JANOYJ010000114.1:0-1841 GCA_031428815.1 Phyllobacterium sp. | reverse complement strand
AAGGCCAAAGACAACAACGCGTCATGCTCAATCGGTCCATTCATTCGGCTGTTTGATGACACCTACGGCATTGAGAGCGTGCGGAATGCGCGGCTGGACTTGCTGATCGAAGGCGAAGACGGTTTTGTCCTTCGCGGTCATTCGACCATGACAGAAATCAGCCGCGATCCGCTCGATCTCGTATCGCAAACAATTGGAAAACATCACCAATATCCCGATGGTTTTATGCTGTTTATGGGAACTCTGTTCGCTCCCGTAGAAGATCGCGACAGGCGGGGGCTGGGCTTTACCCACAAAAACGGCGATGTCGTGACAATCTCAAATGCCGAGCTTGGCGCACTGACGAACACGGTCCGGTTATCAACAGAATGCGCACCTTGGACTTTTGGCATGGCGGATTTAATGCGAAATTTGGCAGGTCGCGGGCTGCTGTGAATTAGCGCCGCTTCTATTGCCGATAGACTTCGCCTCGATGGCCGATTTCGACGACCAAAATGACAAGTCGTTGGTCTTCAATCTTGCAGATAATCCGGTAATCTCCAACGCGGTAACGCCAGCATCCTTTGAGGGGCCCAGTAAGCGTGTCACCTAAGGACCTTGGATCAACAAGTTGCGTGACTCGATTTTCGAGGAAATCCCGTATGCGCCGGCGGGTCTGAGCATCCATTTTGTCAACGGACTTGCGGACTGAGCGGGCGTACTCAATCGTCCACGCCACGCCAGAACTCCTCCGCACTTATGACTTCTTCTTCGCCCTTGCGGATGCGTTCCAAAACCTCGGAGGCGAGGTAATAATCCTCAATATCGTCCAAGCCGCGCTCAATAATTTCACGCAGATAATAAGCCTTGCTGCGTCCTGTACGGGCAGCAAGAAAATCTAGTCTCTCTTCAGTTTTTGATGCCAGTCGGACAGATGTAGCCACTATCAACACTCTTGAATGAATACCTGTATTCAATGTATTCACATTTGTCTAAAAGTCAATATTTGATCCAATGCGCTATGCCGCCACCTTTGCCCCTGCCGCCTTCGAGCATTCCCGTATCGTTGCCTCAACAATATCAAGCGCCTCAGAGAACACGTCGTCCTGAATAGTGATCGGAGCAAGGAAGCGGATGACGTTGCCATAGACGCCGCACGTCAGAAGGATCACGCCTTTTTCCAGCGCCTTCAGGCGAACCGCGTTGGCGAAGTCCGGGTTCGCCGCATGTTTACCGGGAATATTGAACTCTATGGCATTCATAAAGCCTGGGCCACGAATGTCGGCGATTTCCGGCACATCGGCGCGAAGCGATTCCATTCGCTGGCGCAAACGTGCTCCGAGTTGTTCGGCGCGGTCACAGAGCTTTTCTTCCTCGATAACATCCAACACGGCATTTGCCGCCGCAATACCAATCGGACTGCCGCCATAAGTGCCGCCCAGACCACCTGGCCCCGGCGCATCCATGATTTCAGCGCGACCGGTGACTGCCGCCAGCGGAAAGCCACCCGCCAAGCCTTTGGCCATAGTCGTGATGTCCGCTGCGACAGAATAATGCTCCATCGCGAACATTTTGCCTGTGCGGGCAAATCCGGTCTGCACTTCGTCTGCAATTAAAATAATGCCATGCTTGTCGCAAATCTCGCGCAGTGCCACCATGAAGGCACGCGGCACTTCGTAAAACCCGCCTTCGCCTTGGACAGGCTCAACGATTATTGCCGCGACACGGGCCGGATCAACATCGGCCTTGAACAATTTGTCCAAAACGCCGAGCGAATCCTCGATGCTGGTGCCATGCAACTCCACCGGAAACGGCACATGGAACACATCGCCCATCATTGCTCCGAACCCCACCTTGTACGG
>JANOYJ010000113.1:0-8648 GCA_031428815.1 Phyllobacterium sp. | reverse complement strand
GTTCGATAATCATCGGACCGCGATCTTCCAAATTCCACATGGCATAGGCGACGGCCTCGCCGGAATCATTGGAGATGAGAACACCGTTGGTGCGGCCCGGAATATCGCCCTTATAGGGCTCATAGGCATGGAAAAGGCGGTTCATGATCGCCGTGCCGCGCGTGTCCGTGAGCAGTTCGGACTGATAGCCGATGAGACCGCGTGTCGGTGCATGGAATACCAGCCGCAAACGATCACCACCGGACGGGCGCAATTCGATCATTTCAGCTTTGCGTTCGTTCATTTTCTGAACGACGATGCCGGAATGCCCTTCGTCAACGTCGATCACAACTTCCTCGATTGGCTCCAAGAGATCGCCCGTCGCCTCGTCCTTCTTGAACACAACGCGCGGGCGCGAGACAGCCATTTCAAAGCCCTCGCGGCGCATGGTTTCGATGAGAACGGCCAGCTGCAATTCGCCGCGACCGGACACAAAGAACGAGTCCTTCTCAGCGGATTCTTCGATTTTCAAGGCCACATTGCCTTCGGCTTCGCGCATGAGGCGGTCGCGGATGACGCGGCTGGTTACCTTATCGCCTTCGGTGCCGGCCAGTGGCGAATCGTTGACGATGAAAGTCATGGTTACAGTCGGCGGATCAATCGGCTGTGCTTTCATGGGCTCAGTCACTTCCATGGCGCAGAATGTATCGGCCACGGTGCCTTGGCTAAGACCGGCAATCGCCACGATGTCACCTGCGACACCCTCATCAATCGGCTGGCGCTCAATGCCGCGGAAGGCAAGGATTTTTGACACGCGGCCCTGTTCGATCAGCTTGCCGTCCTGTCCTATCACCTTGAACTGCTGTGTTGGCTTGATGGAACCGGAGAAAATACGGCCGGTGATAATGCGTCCCAAAAACGGATTGGCTTCCAAGATCGTGCCGATCATGCGGAACGGCCCGGGCTCTACTGTTGGCTCCGGCACATGCTTGACGACGAGTTCAAACAACGCCTTCATGCCCTCATCGGACGGACCATCGGGTTCATTCGCCATCCAGCCATTGCGGCCTGATCCATAAAGGATCGGGAAGTCGAGTTGCTCATCTGTTGCGTCAAGCGCGGCGAAGAGGTCGAACACTTCATTGACGACTTCCGTGATGCGCGCATCCGGGCGGTCAACCTTGTTGATCGCAACGATCGGACGCAAGCCGACTTTCAGCGCCTTGCCAACGACGAACTTTGTCTGTGGCATCGGGCCTTCGGCCGCATCGACAAGCACGATCACGCCATCCACCATGGACAAAATACGTTCCACCTCGCCGCCGAAATCGGCATGGCCGGGGGTGTCGACGATGTTGATGCGTGTATCTTTCCAAACAACGGACGTTGCCTTGGCCAAAATGGTAATGCCGCGTTCTTTTTCGAGTTCGTTGGAATCCATGACGCGCTCGACAACGCGCTGATTGTCGCGGAATGCGCCGGACTGCTGGAGGAGCTTGTCCACCAAAGTGGTTTTGCCATGGTCAACGTGCGCGATGATCGCGATATTGCGGAGTTTCATAGAGTTTACTCGGGATTTTGAGGCCGGGCCTCAAGCCCGCGCGTTTACAGTTGCGCGGCGTATATAGGAGAATTGTGACAAGAGGAAGGGGGTAAGCAGTTCGCCGGGTTAACACCGGTCTTAGAAGCCTTACCCCTGGCATGATAACATACACGCAACGTTAGCGAAGCGGAGCCTTGCCCCTACTCCTCACTCCGTACCCATCACCAGACCTTCAATGTCATGCTTTTGCGTGACCGGCACCAATTCGTCGACGACGCGGCAGATCAGATGGTCGCGAAGGCTCTGCGGCAAGGCGTCGTAGTAGTCCTGCGTCACCATGAGATCGTGCAGCTTGTCATGACCGGCACCGGGCGCATCGACGCCGAGCACCAGAACGGGGCGGGCAATGGGTGAGGGATGCGCTGTGCCGCGATGGATGGTGAGGGCCGAGCGGCAAGAGACATCGCCGCGCTGCGGATATTTCTTCACGCCCTTGGCGGCAAACTCATCCCAGATTTCCTTTGGCGGGAACATTTCATGGTTCCAAGCGCGGCCATCCACATACAGCGATCCCGGCGAGATTTCGAACGGGCCCATGTCGGGAGTTACATCGACCCCGGTCAGGTTGAAGGCGAGCGAGGTGATGCGGCGATCCTGATAGGTGTCAACGGGTGAGGGAAAATCGCGGTGCCAAGGCTGGTTCTTCGCGCCTTGAAACGGCGTATCAAATCCGATCTCGACGATCTTATAGTCCGGCCCAAGCACGTTCCCGCACATAGCCACCATCCAAGGATGCGTGGTCAATTCGACAAACCCGCCAAATTCCTGCGGATGGATTTCCACGTACCAGCGGCGCGGACCGCGCCCCACCGCCCCGCCCGGGCGCTGGATCGCCAGCCAGAATGCCGTCATCATGTCTTCGCGCATGGCGTCGGCGAACTCGGTCGAGAAAGCGGATTTCTTGCCGATAATGCCGTCGCGGTAGAGTGTTTGCACATCAACGGCCACCCCGATATCGCCATCGACCAAAGCTGCGCTTGCACTCATTGTTTCTCTCCCGTCATTTTTGATTTTGATACGTTATAAAAAAGCAGTTTATAACCAAATGTTCGGCACTGGAAACATATATTTTCTATCGGTCACGTCCCTAGCGCTTCGCCAACGTCCCGAAAACACGGTCCCAAAACCCCGTCGTCACGCCGAAATTATGGGCGATATCGTGGTGGTGGACGGCGTGGAGGCGGATGAGTTTGCGCAGGCGGGGTGAGCCATGGCTGCCGAGATGATGCACGACATAGTGCACGGCAATGTAAGAGACATAACCGGCCATCAGACCGGCGGTCCAAGCGGCGGCGGTTTGGCGGCTGGTGAGTTCGGCAAGCGGCCAGAACACCAGCCCGTAGAATGCCGCCAGCGTGACAATGGTCGGTGTGCCGATAAGATCGCGCGGCTCATCATGATGGGCCATATGCAAGGCTCTGAAAACCGGAAAATGATGGAAGGCAAAGCGATGGATCAGATACTCGGCCAAGGTCCACGCGACATAGCCGGAACCGACAAGAGCTGCGGCTGTCAGCCATTGCTTCGGATCTGCAAGGTCAACCGCCAAGTATAGACAGAGCATAATGACCGGCGGGAAGAGGACAAAATCGAGGAAAAACATGCGTGCCGACATTTCGGGCGAAAACAGTCCTAAAAATGTGGATTTGGCGATTGTTGAATATCTTTTGAGATAGGCAGTGCCAGTGTAAAATTGCTGCATGTGGGATCGCCCTGCTCAGGAAAGTTGCGGATCATCACAACTTTGGCCGTTCCAATGAGAAGGGTGTTTAGGCGCTGCAGACCCTTCTGTCCAGCTTTTGTGCTGCATTGCAACATGTCGAAACTACTTACAGTGCAATTGTAATTCTGTAACGCTGACCTTAACTGCACATGGCCGTTCCATTTTTCTTCAGGAGATTTTATGACCGACCTGTCCGCATTTCCTATCACCAAACGATGGCCTGCCAAGAACTCTGATGTGATCCAACTCTATTCCCTGCCGACACCCAACGGCATTAAGGTTTCCGTCGCGCTCGAAGAACTTGGGCTCGCCTATGAGCCGCATCTCGTGTCGTTTTCCACCAATGACCAGATGACGCCGGAATTTCTGTCGCTCAATCCGAACAATAAAATTCCATCGATTATCGACCCGAACGGTCCGGGCGGAAAGCCGCTGCCGCTGTTCGAATCCGGAGCGATCTTAATTTATCTCGCGGAAAAGACCGGCAAACTCATGCCGACCGATGCCGCCGGTCGCTACGAGACGATCCAATGGGTGATGTTCCAAATGGGCGGTATCGGACCGATGTTCGGCCAGCTCGGCTTCTTCCACAAATTTGCCGGCAAGGACTACGACGATAAACGCCCGCTTGAGCGCTACGTCAATGAATCAAAGCGTCTGCTTGGCGTGCTCGACAAGCATCTTGAGGGCAAAAGCTGGATGATGGGCGATCCATATACGATTGCCGATATTGCGATTTTCCCGTGGGTTCGCGCAATCCCCGGCTTTTATGACGCCGGCGCTCTGGTCGGTTGGAGCGATTTTAGGAATGTGGCCCGCGTGCTTGAGGCGTTCGTAGCGCGGCCGGCCGTTGCAAAAGGTCTTAACATTCCCTCTTGAGTAAATAAAAAGCCCGCCGGGATGAACCGGCGGGCTTTAATGTTACTGGATGGAAGGTGAACCTTATACGAAGAGGAAATCGCTTGAGATAAATTCGTCGGCATAGGTGTTTTTGATGGTCAAAGTGTCGACACCAAAGTTAAGAACCGTGTCATAGCCAACCTGCCAGGCATCCCATTGAACGTCGGCGAAGTCATAAACGCCGCTGACATGCAGTTCGATCTGGTCTTGGTCAAAGGTGAAATCCCAGATGACATCCTTGCCGTCACCTGAATTGAAAGTGAAAATGTCATAACCGGCGCCGCCGATCAACGTGTCGGTGCCTTTGCCGCCAATGATGTCGTCATTGCCGGAACCACCTGACAAATAGTCATTGCCATAATCACCGACGAGGATGTCGCTGCCGGCATCGCCGAGCACTGTGTCGTTGCCGATACCACCATTGATGTAGTCATTACCAATGCCACCATTGAGGTAATCAATGCCGGAGCCGCCGAATAGGGTGTCGCTGCCCGAGCCACCATACATGGTGTCATTGCCTGCGCCGCCCGACAGATAATCGTTACCGTCGCCGCCGTTCAGATAGTCGTTGTAATTGCCGCCATATATACGGTCATTGCCACCAAGACCATAAATCTGGAAGGGTTGGGTGCTGGAATAGCTCGTACCGTAAATGGTGTTTGAGTAGCTGTTACCGTAAATCGCGACCATGATTATCTCCTGCGTTGAGCGAAATATTCGCTTCGAATGGAGATATAGGCCGTGATGCCTGAGCCTATGCTGAACCGCGTGTTCATAGTGGGTTCATGAAAAACGCGGGAATGACCCCGCCGTTTGAATTACTCACTTTGAAAACGGCAAGTTAGGCAACTGCCTCAAAGGCCAGTTTCTATTCCACTTCAAATATCGCTTCGATCTCGACAGTGATGCCGAAAGGCAGACTGCCGACGCCGACGGCGGAGCGGGCGTGCCGGACGCCAAAAATCTCGACGAAGAGGTCGGAGCACCCATTGATGACTTTTGAATGCTCGACATAGTCCGGTGTCGCGTTCACCATTCCGAGCAGCTTCACCACCCGGCGCACCCGGTCGAGATCGCCAAGTTCGTCCTTGAGGATCGCAAGCAGATGAAGACCAACAAGCCGGGCATGCGCGGCGGCTTCCTCGGTGGTCACATTATGTCCGACCTTGCCCTTCGGAATATCCCCGTCCGGCGTCACAGGCACGGTGCCTGACAGGTAGACGAGGTTTCCAAGCCGGACCGCGTTGGCGTAGTTTGCCGCCGGCGCTTTTACCACCGGCAGACTGAGGCCAAGTTCCATGATGCGCTGCGTAATCATCGTTTCTTCCCGCGCCAACTATCTGGGTGGCCCGCCGCTAGAACAATGATGTTGCGCGGCGAGCCGGATTGAGGAAACCTACTCGCTGGTGGCTTCAGCGGGGGTTTCTGCGACGACTTCTTCAGCCGCAGACTCAACAACTTCAGCAGGTGCGGCGGCAGCTTCTTCGGCGGCAGCCTTGGCAGCAGCGGCAGCTTCTGCCTCAGCGGCTTTTGCGGCGGCGGCGGCATCAATTGCGGCCTGCTTGTCGGCTTCCACTTTAGCTTTTGCATCGATGATCTTCTGGGCAGCAGCGGCATTGCGCTCCTTGGCCTTGGTACCGAGCTCGGCCTTCTTTGGATTGGAGCGGGCTTCGCGCTTGGCAATGCCGGCCTCATCCAGGAAGCGGAGAACGCGGTCAGTTGGCTGTGCGCCCTTGGCGATCCAATCCTTGGCTTTCTCGCCATCGATCGAAACGCGGTCGGCTGAGCCCTTGGCGAGCAACGGGTTCCATTTGCCGATAGCCTCAATGAAGCGGCCATCGCGCGGGGCGCGGGCATCCGCAACGACGACATGGTAGTAAGGACGCTTCTTGGAGCCAGCGCGGGCGAGACGTATTTTCAGTGCCATGGTTTAGTTCCTTGTGTGTTAGTTCTGGTTTCAGGATTTCGTCGCGGCTGTTTCGGCCTTGATCTGTTCGTGGTGGCGGATGACTTCGCGGATGATGAAGTTCAAAAACTTCTCTGCAAAATCGGGGTCAAGATGCGCGTCCCTGGCCAATTGGCGCAGACGCTCAATCTGGATTTTTTCGCGCGCGGGGTCAGCAGGCGGCATGCCGTGTTCGGCTTTCAACAAGCCGACTTCCTTGGTGCGGCGGAAGCGCTCGGCGAGCATGTTGATAAGCGCCGCGTCGATATTATCGATGGAGGCGCGAAGGTCTGCGAGGAGGTTTTGTGTCTCGCTCATCGCTTGTCACCTCGAGGCAGGCCCGGAAGACCGCCACTAAGACCGGGAAGCTTCGGTGCGCCCAATCCTGGCAATTTAGGCATACCGCCACTGAAACCAGCGGCTTCCGCCTGCTTCTGCAAGGCTTCCAGCTGCTTCGGGTCCATCTTCGACAAGTCAGGCATACCGCCGCCCATCATGGACTTCATCATGCCGCCGCCTTTGCCGCCCTTCATAGCTTTCATCATGTCGGCCATCTGACGGTGCATTTTCAGAAGCTTGTTGATGTCGGCGGCGTCTGTGCCGGAACCCTTGGCGATGCGCTGTTTGCGCGAATGTTTGAGAAGGTCGGGATTGGCCCGCTCGAACTTGGTCATCGACGAGACGATAGCGATCTGGCGGTCGAATGTTTTATCCGATAGTCCAGCGGCAGACATCTGGTCTTTCATTTTGCCCATGCCGGGCATCATGCCCATAAGGCCACCCATGCCGCCCATTTTCTTCATCTGGCGCAGCTGGTCAGCAAGATCATCGAGATCGAACTTGCCTTCCTGCATTTTCTTGGCCATCTCGGCGGCCTTGGCATGGTCAATGTTCTCGGCGGCCTTTTCGACCAGTGAGACAATGTCGCCCATACCCAAAATGCGGTCGGCGATGCGCTTGGGAAAAAACTCCTCCAGCGCGTCCATTTTTTCGCCGACACCAATCAGCTTGATCGGCTTGCCGGTAACCGCACGCATCGACAAAGCCGCGCCGCCGCGCCCGTCGCCGTCCATACGGGTCAGCACAAGACCGGTGATGCCGACGCGCTCATCGAAGGAGCGGGCGAGATTGACGGCGTCCTGACCTGTCAAGCTATCAGCAACCAGCAGAATTTCATGCGGATTGGCGCGTTTGCGAATATCCGCCATTTCGATCATCAGCGGCTCGTCAATATGCGTACGGCCGGCCGTGTCGAGAATGACAACGTCATAAGAGCCGAGCTTGGCCGCTTGCACAGCGCGGGCGGCGATATCAACCGGCGTTTGACCGGCGATGACGGGGAGCGTTACAACGCCGATCTGCTCACCGAGCTGACGCAATTGCTCTTGCGCCGCCGGACGACGCGTGTCGAGCGAGGCCATCAAGACCTTTTTCTTCTGCCGCTCGTTGAGACGCTTGGCGATCTTGGCCGAGGTGGTGGTTTTACCCGAACCTTGTAGACCAACCATCATTATAACGACCGGCGCGGGCGCGTTGAGATCAATGCCTACGCCTTCGGTGCCGAGAAGTTCCACCAGCTCGTCATGGACAATCTTGACGACCATCTGGCCGGGTTTGATGGACTTGACGATTTCCGCGCCAACGGCCTTGGCCCGTACCTTATCGGTAAAAGAGCGCACGACATCCAGCGCCACATCCGCCTCAAGCAGCGCCCGGCGCACTTCGCGCAAGGCGGCAGAGACATCAGAATCCGACAAAGCGCCACGGCCGGTAAGGCCGTTCAAAATAGCGCCTAGTCTTTCCTGTAGTGACTCGAACATTCCAATTTCCTTTACCCTTGAAGAATTTCCCCAAGGTGGTGTTCCACGTGCCAAAATCCAAACTCAAAGCACAACGACATCCGGGGGCGCCAAGCGCTGCCGGATGTTGACCTCCCGGTTCATTTCAAACTGAAATTTCCGGGTTGGTTGCTCAGAGAAAAGTTCTCGTCGCGGAATTTAGCGGGGGTAAACAGGAAAATGCCGGCCCTGTCAAGTTTTCGCCATACGTTCGCGTATAGGAAGCTTTGACTTCCTGTTTAGGAAACCAATGACAAATTAACCGTTTCTTGGCAAAATAGGCCGGGGTTACGAATCAGTCTTCAGGAGATGATACATGGCGCAAGGGCGCGGGATTTTAATTTCGGCGGTTTCTGCCGCGATGATACTGTTTTCCGGACAGGTAATGGCCGCCAGTTGTGGTAAGACGGGTGCCGGATTTGAAGCGTGGAAGGCTGACTTTGCCGAAGAGGCAAAGGCCAATGGCATTGGTGCAAAAGGCCTAAAGGCCTTGGCAGGCACATCTTACGCCACAAAAACCATCAATGCCGACCGCAACCAAAAGAGCTTCAAGCTGTCGCTCGATCAGTTCATGGCAAAACGTGGCGGCAAAGCGATTGCCTCACGCGGCCGCAGCCTCAAAGCAGCCAATGCAGCATTGTTCGCTAATCTGGAGAAACG
>JANOYJ010000112.1:0-2789 GCA_031428815.1 Phyllobacterium sp. | reverse complement strand
GTGGGGGCGCCACGATTTCGGTCAACGATAACGGCCCCGGCATTCCAGAAGAAGACCGCGAGCGTGCCACGGAACGCTTCGTGCGCCTTGAAAAAAGCCGCACCGAACCTGGCTCCGGCCTCGGTCTCTCGCTTGCCAAGGCTGTCATGAAACTCCACAAAGGAACCTTGAAAATAGGCAACGCCGATCCGGGTCTCAGCGTCGAGCTGGTGTTTCCGAAAGCGCCGTCGTCATGAGACCTTTGGAGAAAAGCATGGCGGAAGACGCAAGCGAGGCTCTATTTGGCACAGTACGCAAGTTAAAGCCGATTGATGCCAAAAACGCCGAGCGACAGTTGTTGGAACTAGTCGATTCCGCTAAGGCCAAAAACTGCGCACGTCTTGCAGCCTCGCTTACGGTCAAGAATGAAATCCGTGCGTTCCTCGCCAGCGTCCTCGACTTGTCGCCCTTCATCCGCGACGCGTTGATGGTGCGCCCGCAAATTCTCGAAGAGTTGTTCGAAACCTCGCTCGACAGACGTATTGAAAATCGCGTCAGTGAGATTGCGCAATCCGGTAGCGCCGGTCTCAGCGAAGCCGAATTAATGGCATTTTTGCGACGCGCCAAGACCGAAGTGCACGTCCTCATCGCACTTGGCGACCTTGCGGGTCATTATGGCGGCGAGGAAACCACGCGACGGGTTTCGGACCTTGCCATTGCCGCTGTGAAAGCCACGGTCACGTTCCTCCTGCGCGATGCGCACGCGAAAGGGACATTGACCCTGCCCGATCCCGATAATCCCGAACTCGGTTGTGGCTGGATCATTCTCGCCATGGGCAAGCTCGGTGCGCATGAATTGAATTATTCCTCCGACATTGATCTCATTGTTTTCTTCGATGGCCATACCAAGGCGCTGAAAGAGCAGTATGAGGGCGTCGAGGTCTACGCCAAACTCACCCGCCGCCTTGTGCGCATTCTGCAAGAGCGCACATCCGACGGGTATGTCTTCCGTACTGACCTGCGCCTGCGCCCTGATCCGGGTTCCACGCCTGTCGCCGTTCCGGTTGATATGGCGATGCACTATTACGAGAGCCGCGGCCAAAACTGGGAACGCGCTGCGCTCATCAAGGCGCTACCGGTTGCCGGAGACATCGCGGCGGGCGAAGCGGTCTTGCGCGAACTCACTCCATATATCTGGCGCAAATATCTCGACTATGCGGCGATTGCCGATGTGCATTCGATCAAGCGGCAAATCCACGCGCATAAGGGCCATGGTGAAATTGCCGTCCATGGCCATAACCTGAAACTCGGTCGCGGCGGCATTCGTGAGATCGAGTTTTTCGTGCAAACCCAGCAATTGATCGCCGGGGGCAGGGCACCAGACTTGCGCGGTCGAGCCACCGTGCCGATGCTCAGCAAACTTACCGAGCGTGGCTGGATCAAGCCGGAAACCCGCGATGCGCTGGCGCGTGAATATTGGTTCCTGCGCGATATGGAACATCGTGTGCAAATGGTCGCCGATGAGCAGACCCATTCACTCCCGGAGGACGAAGAAGCACTGCTCCGCGTCGCCTTACTCGCCGGGTTCACTGACACAAAGACATTCGGCGATGCTATCCGCGCTTCCCTGTCGGTCGTGGAATCCCATTATTCCGCTCTGTTTGAAACCGCCCCGCAATTGTCCACCGGCATTGGCAACTTGGTGTTCACGGGCGACAAGGACGATCCCGATACGCTGGAAACAATGCGTAGCCTAGGCTTCAAGCGCCCCAGCGATATTTGCCGGGTCATCCGCACTTGGCATTTTGGCCGCTACAAGGCGACGCAATCGGCGGAAGCCCGCGAGCGGTTGACCGAGATCACCCCCGCGCTGCTAAAGGCGTTCGGAGCGACCAAGGATGCGGACGACGCGATCTTGCGGTTTGATGAATTCTTAGCCGGGCTGCCTGCCGGTATTCAGCTCTTTTCGCTGCTCAATTCCAACCCGTCTTTGCTCGGTCTTTTGGTGCTCATCATGGGCAGCGCTCCGCGTCTTGCGGAAATCATCGCGCATAAACCTCATATTTTCGATGGCCTCCTAGATCCCGCCATTTATCGCGAAATCCCCACCAGTGCCTATATATCGGAGCGCTTGGATGCGTTTCTTCTGAATGTCACCGCCTATGAAGAATTGCTCGACCGTATGCGCATTTTCGGTGCGGAACAGAAATTTCTTATCGGTGTCCGCGTTCTGACAGGCGCGATTTCTCCTCTGGTGGCGGGCAGGGCGTTTTCGGATCTTGCAGATATTCTCCTGCAACAAACCTTGAGGGCGGTCAGAAATGAGTTTGAACGTAAGCACGGCAAGATCGCGGGCGGCGAGGTCGCGATTTTAGGCATGGGCAAGCTCGGCAGCCGCGAACTGACTGCGGGGTCTGATGTTGATCTAATTTTGCTTTACGATCACGACGAGGTCGAGGAATCCGATGGTGAAAGACCCTTGGGGTCTTCCCTCTATTACAGCCGGTTTGCCCAGCGCCTCATCGCCGCCATTTCAGCACCGACTGCCGAGGGTGTCCTATACGAAGTGGACCTGCGTCTGCGCCCCTCTGGCAATAAGGGCCCAGTCGCGACACGTTTCGTATCTTTCGCGAGCTATCAGCGCGGCGAGGCGTGGACTTGGGAACACATGGCTCTATCCCGCGCCCGCATCGTGGCGGGAGACGTCGGGCTGGACACCCGGATCAATGCCGAGATCACCACCATTCTGGCAATGCCGCGTGAGCGGGCCAAAGTGGCCAGAGAAGTGCGCGAGATGCGTGCGCTCATCG
>JANOYJ010000111.1:0-5368 GCA_031428815.1 Phyllobacterium sp. | reverse complement strand
GAAGAACAGCTGATCCGGCGCGGTCGCTATGTCGAATTCAACCTGCTCTACGACCGCGGCACTATTTTCGGTCTGAAAACCGGCGGCAATGTGGATTCGATCCTATCGTCCATGCCGCCTGCCGTGAAATGGCCCTAACTGTCCAGCGCAAGTAGTTGAGCTTTAGAGAGTGTGAAATCCCCCTCGACCCATTTCTCCTCCAGCACCCTTAACCGCTCCCCAACTTCAGGGCCCGCGGTAACGCCCATTGCTAAAAAGTCCGAGCCCTTAACTGGGAAAGCCGGCTTCTCCCAATCACTCGCAAAATCCAACAGCCGCGAGTATCCCGCAGCCTTCATCATTTCCTTATCGTCGTTTACCGCCAGCGCCCGCGCCGAGGCGAGCGCTAGTGTGAGGCGATCGGTAGTTCCCACGGGATCGCCGCGATAGAGCGCACGGGCAAAGAAGCGATTGTCGAGGTCGGGTTTGGGTAATTCCGAGCCTGCCCATTTTTCCAAACGCACGCGTTCCAACGTCGACAATTTGAGCCGCTCAGCCAGTTCCTCAACGCGCCCAAGATGCGGTGGAATGATCGCCATGACGCGTAATATCGGGTCGCGATCCCAGCCCAAATCACGCTCAGTAGCAACCAATCCATGCACCGCATCAATGCCCCATTTTTCGCTCTCGGGAAGCGCCACTGTAAGCACACCCGTCTGACGCATCCAAAGGAGCGCCCGCGACGGATCGGGCGCGGACATGAGTTTTTTCAGTTCCGACCAAATGCGTTCGACAGACAGTTGCGTGATCGTATCCTTCAGCCGGACACAGGCTTTCAAGCCTTCCGTGTCGGGACGCCCGGTTCCATACCAAGCGAAGAAACGAAAGAAGCGCAGGATGCGCAAATGGTCTTCTCGGATGCGTGCCTCGGCATCGCCGATAAACCGAAGTGTTTTGGTCTTGATGTCTTGAAGACCGCCGACGAGATCAATAATTTTCCCATCGGAATCGGCGTAGAGCGCATTGATCGTAAAGTCCCGCCGCTCCGCATCCGCTTGCCAATCGCGCCCGAACATCACTTCGGCATGGCGGCCATTGGTGCGAATATCGGCGCGAAGTGTTGTCACCTCATACGACTCACCATCAACAATGACCGTCACAGTGCCATGCAGAATTCCCGTCGGAAAAACCTTGAACCCATTCGCTTCACCGCGTTTGGTCACTTCCTGCGGCAGACAGGTCGTTGCAATATCCACATCGGAAATTGACTCTCCGATCAAAGCGTTGCGCACCGCACCTCCCGCAATCCTGGCCTCCTCGCCACCTTGATTCAATATGGCGAGCAAGTGATTCAGCCCCTTGTTTTCAAGGAGATTTGTCAGCGTTTTTAGATTTTGGCTGTCAGGCAAGGTGAAGTCTTTCATAAAGCACGCGAAGTATCCCGGCGGTAACGCCCCAAATGTAGTATTCCTGATAAGTGATTGCGTAATAATACCGCTCTTTACCCTGCCAGACCCGGCTTTCGCGTTTGTGATTCTCAGGGTCCATGACAAACGCGAACGGCACTTCAAAGGCGGCATCCACCTCCTCAGGATTAATCGTCAGCGCATAGTCAGGCTTCACCAGCGCCAATACGGGCGTGATGCGAAACCCGGTCGTCGTGAGGTAAGGCGGCAGGCGGCCAATGGTCTCGATGAGGTCAGGCCTCAAGCCAATTTCCTCCTCCGCCTCACGCATCGCTGCGGCTTCCGGTGAAAGGTCCTCAGGATCAATCGCTCCGCCCGGAAAAGCGATTTGTCCTGAATGCTTACGCATGGTTTCAGGACGTCGCGTGAGAAGCAATCCGGCTCCCTCGCTTCGCGCTACAACAGGGATCAAAACCGCCGCTTCGCGAAGGTCATTCCCATTCAGCATCGCCACAATGTCGGGATTTAATATGTGGTCGCCATGCGCATAATCGCCATCGCCATGAGCGATGCGACCAGCCCTTTCGCGTAAGCTTGCGGCATCAAAAACCGGTCCGCTCACAGTGATAATTCTTTTAACTGTGCCGCCTGCATAATCGGAAATATCACGCCGCCAGAGCGCACCGCGAACCAAATTTTCCCCTGATGTTCAATCTCTTCGCCGAGCGCGACAAGGTCGTACATCACGGCTCGTGAGAGCAAGGCCTCCAGCCGACCCCGCACATGCAGATACGGCTTCAAGCCATGGTTTATTTCGTCCAAGACAAAGTGCAACCCATGCTCGCTTCCCGCCACGACAACATCACCGACGTTGGTCCGAAAGGTCAGCGCTTGACCCTCGCCCGCATTTTCGACAGCCATTTCCACCGCTACAAAATGCGCATCCTCAACGCGGATACCGACTTTCTCCACCGGCGTCACAAGGTAGGTGTTGCCATCCGCATCCTTCCGCAACACTGTAGAAAACAGTCGAACCAAGGGCGCGCGGCCGATAGGCGTGCCCATATAAAACCATGTCCCGTCACCTCGGATTTCCATATCAATGTCGCCGCAAAACGGCGGCTCCCATCGCTCAACGGGCGGCAGGCCCTTGCCATCACCGGCAGCACGCGAAATCAGCGCGGCCAATGCGCCGGTATTCACTGCTTTATGGAGTTCGTCTTTCAATGCAATCGACCCGTAATTTCACTACGTCACGAAATAGTCATTCTTATTGCGCCCAATCGTGCTTGTCATGGACATATGATGCCTTAGTTTGCATCCACAATGATGATTGGTCTCGAATCGGTCTAGTGATATCGGTTTCAAGAGGAATTGTATGAATATCTCAAAAGCTGCCGCTGCCAAGGATGCAAAGACAATTGTTGCAGAAGCAGAAGCCGCACTCGTTGACATTGCCACGATCCGCAAATCGGTCGGTTCCGTCATATTCGGACAGGAAAACGTCGTTGAGCGCACATTAATTGCCCTGCTCGCGGGTGGCCATGCGCTTCTTGTCGGTGTTCCGGGTCTTGCCAAGACAAAGCTGGTCGAAACGCTTGGCACTGTGCTTGGCCTTGACGAGCGTCGCGTGCAATTTACACCGGATCTAATGCCATCTGATATTCTGGGTTCAGAAGTTTTGGAACAATCCGACAAGGGCAAACGCTCGTTTCGCTTTCTCAAAGGCCCGATCTTCGCGCAATTGCTGATGGCCGACGAAATCAACCGCGCCTCGCCGCGCACGCAGTCGGCGCTCTTGCAGGCTATGCAGGAATATCACGTCACAATCGGGGGCGAGCGTTATGACCTTCCCGCGCCCTTTCATGTGCTCGCGACGCAAAACCCTCTGGAACAGGAAGGCACATATCCTTTACCGGAGGCCCAGCTTGACCGTTTCCTGATGCAAATCGATGTGCCCTACCCCGAACTCGACGCTGAACGCCGGATTCTTACCGAAACGACCGGCACCAGCGCTGTCAGAGCCAAAGCTGTCGTGACATCCGAACGGCTTGCCGATATGCAAAGCCTGATCCGCTCCATGCCCGTGCCGGAAACTGTGGTCGATGCTATTCTTGCCCTCGTTCGCTCAGCACGTCCCGGCTCGTCGCATCGTGAAGCCGACAAGCACATTTCATGGGGTCCCGGCCCGCGCGCTGGTCAGGCACTGATGTTATGCGCCCGCGCTCGGGCCTTGTATGACGGTCGTCTTGCACCCTCCATTGATGACGTTCGTGCGCTGGCGGAACCCGTCTTACAACACCGCATGGCACTGAATTTCGCCGCGCGCGCTGAAGGCATGAATGTCCGCGACGTGATCGCAAAGCTTTTGAAAGCCTGACATGGCGCTTGGCGCAAGTGTAGCATCCGTCACCCAAAGCGACGCCCTCGCCCGCGCCCGCCAACGCGCGGCTTTGCTTCCAGACCTTTTGGTTGATGCCCAGCGCCTTGCCAATACGACAATCAATGGCTGGCACGGAAGACGGCGCAGAGGCGTTGGGGAAAACTTCTGGCAGTTCCGCCCCTATGTCGATGGCGAAGCGGTCAACCGCATTGATTGGCGTCGTTCTGCCCGCGATGACAATACCTATATCCGCGACCGCGAATGGGAAGCCGCGCACACGATCTGGCTCTGGGCCGATCCGTCTGCGTCCATGCTGTTCCAATCCAAGACAGCGCAGGTATCCAAAGAATCCCGCGCCATGGTCCTAGTGCTGGCTCTGGCCGAACTCTTGTCGCGTTCCGGCGAGCGTATCGCTTGGCCCAATATTGCCGCGCCGTTCTCTTCACGCAATGCCGCCGAGAAACTCAGCCTACGTCTGGTGGAAACCCCGGATCACTCCAAACCGGACTTCACCAGCGTCAAGCGCTATTCGGAATTGGTCATCGCCAGCGATTTTCTTGATCCGGTCGAAGAGGTTATCCAAGAACTGCAACCGTTGGCGGACCGGGGTGTCAAGGGCCATCTCGTTGAGATCTGCGACCCGATTGAGGAAACGTTTTCCTACGCCGGTCGCTTGGAATTCCACGACCCCGAAACGGGTGAAAAGCTGAAAGTTGGCCGTGCCGAAAATCTCGGCGCCGATTACCGCGCCCTCTATTTGGCCCGACGCGACGAACTGCGCTCATGGGCAGGGCGCTTCGGCTGGAGCTTCACCACAAACCGCACTGATCGGCCTGCAACCGAAGCGCTGGTGCGCCTGCACCTCCTGATGAGCGAGAACGGGAACCCGCACTCATGATGGGAATCCCTCTCGGTTTCGGTGCCCCGCTCATCTTGTTCGGCCTCATTGCGCTGCCGATTATTTGGTATCTGTTACGCCTCACGCCACCCAAACCCAGTGAGGAAATTTTCCCGCCGTTGAAGATTTTAGCCCGGCTTTTGAAGCGCGAAGAGACGCCACAAAAGAGCCCTTGGTGGTTGACACTTCTGCGCCTCACAATGGCTGGCCTCGTTGTGCTGGCACTCGCCGAACCTATTCTCAATCCTCAAAACTCCAAGCTGACCGGCACCGGCCCTCTGGCGATTATCGTCGACAATTCTTGGGGCTCGGCGCCCATTCACGCCGACCAGTTGCGCACTGCTACCAACCTCATCAATCTTGCCGAGGAAAATTCCCGCCCTGTTATTCTCGCCGCGACCGCAAGTGAGGAGAACAGCCCAATCGGCCCGTTCGATGCAGCAACCGCACGTGAGCGCTTGGCCGCAATCCAGTCTGAACCGGTGCCGGGTACAGTTTTGGATATCTCTACCAAAGTTGCTTCACTTGCGACCAGAAATAATCTGAATGAAATCGCGTGGTTAAGCGCCGGTCTAGAATCAAAAGATGAGAGGCTTGCATTTGATGTGCTGATCAAAAGCGGCATCAAATCCCTGCTTTGGTATGGTCCCTCAGAGGTTAAATCGCTCGCCATTACTGCGATAGAAAGCTCGGCAGAAGCGC
>JANOYJ010000110.1:0-7979 GCA_031428815.1 Phyllobacterium sp. | reverse complement strand
GGGTTTCTTGAGATCGACCGGCAGGTGGCGAAGTATCAACCGGCTTCGGATCGCATCCGGCATTTTCGTGAATTCACACTGCCGATGTCGGAGACCGAGGTTTCGAAACAGGCGGCGCGTTGCATGGATTGCGGCGTGCCTTATTGCCATGGCGATACCGGTTGTCCGGTGCATAACCAGATTCCGGACTGGAACGATCTCGTCTATAATGGCGATTGGGAAAATGCGATCCGCAACCTGCATTCGACCAATAATTTCCCGGAATTTACCGGTCGTATCTGCCCAGCGCCCTGCGAGGAGGCGTGCACGCTGAACCTTGAAGATGCGCCGGTGGCGATCAAGACCGTGGAGCAGGCGATTGCGGACAAGGCCTATGAATTGGGCTTTGTCACGCCACAGGTTCCGCTCGCCAATACCGGCAAGAAGATTGCGATCATCGGTTCCGGTCCTGCCGGTATGGCGGCTGCGCAGCAGCTTGGGCGCACAGGGCATGCGGTTCATGTTTATGAGCGCGAGTCAAAGCCCGGCGGCTTGATGCGTTTTGGCATTCCTGACTTTAAGATGGAAAAGCACTTTATCGACCGGCGGGTTGAGCAGATTCAGGGTGAGGGCGTGACCTTCTTCTGCAATGTGAATATCGGCGTCGATAAGACTTTTGAAGAACTGAGCGCTGCCTATGACGCCGTGCTCTATTGCGGTGGATCAGAAAAACCACGCCCGGCGGGAATTCCGGGGGCTGAGCTTGCCGGTGTGTTTGACGCCATGCCCTATCTCGTGCAGCAGAATAAGCGCGTCGGGGGCGAGGACATTCAGTCGAGCGCTTGGGCTGAGGAAGCCATTGTTGCGGGCGGCAAGCATGTCGTTGTCATTGGCGGCGGCGATACAGCATCGGACTGCGTCGGCACAGCGTTCCGCCAAGGCGCGGTGCGGGTGACGCAGCTCGATATTCGCCCGCAGCCTCCGACCAAGGAAGATAAGATGACGGTCTGGCCTTACTGGGCGACCAAGATGCGCACCTCGTCATCACAAGCTGAAGGCGCTGAGCGCGAGTTTCAAGTCGCGACGTTGGCCTTTGTTGGCGAAGACGGTGTGCTCACGCATGTGAAGTGCTGCGAGGTCGATGAAAAGCGCAAGCCAATTGCGGGCAAAGAGTTTTTCATCAAGGCAGACTTGGCATTCGTCGCAATTGGTTTTTCGGGACCGTTGGAAAACAGTGTATTGAAAAACCTTGAGGGCAGGCTGGATCTCACCAAGGACAAACGCGGCTCGACTAATGTGTCGGCCAGCGATATCGATTACCGGACCAATATCGATAAGTTCTTCGTCGCCGGTGACGTGCGACGCGGGCAGTCGCTCGTGGTTTGGGCGATCCGCGAAGGGCGTCAGGCGGCGCGGTCTGTCGATGAGTTCTTGATGGGGTCGAGCGTGCTGCCGAGATAGGATCAGCGCTTACTTCGTCGCACCTGTCTTATCGGTGGTATCGTCGTCGGGCGTCACGAGTTCGGCTTGTGCGGGGTCTTTCCAAGTAAAGTCATCGACACGGCCAAGTCTTGGCTCGGGGGCTATGCCGTCCGGAATTGAGGCATTTCCAAGAGATTTGTTGACGCCGGCATTTATTGGATTTGGCGAGGCCCCGAGAAGCTCGCTACCGCCGTCGAGCTCGGGATCGTTAAGTCCAATCGGGTCCGTGCGAGTAATGATGACGGGTTCGCGAAGTAGAGGGCCGACCGATTGCGGGGTCAGTGCGGTGGTCGCCGGAGCGAGCGTTTCACCGAGTAATTGGCGCAGGGGCTTTTCGACATAAAAGGCGGCTTTGCGCTTTCCTGCCTTTGAAAATGAAATGCCGTCACTGCCCCGCAGGCGTGCCGGCAAACCGTTCATATCGACGCCGCTCTGTTGGAAAACGCCATTTTCGTCGACGAATCCATCCCAAATATCCACGAAAGTGCCACCAATGGCTTCGACATTCTTACGGTAAATATCGTTGAACACAGTCATGGATGCAGACATTTGACTGGAGCGATGCGCGGGCTCTCCGACCCAGATAACCGGGGCGGCACCGGTTCTAAGTGCCAGCGCCATTGCGACTACGCGCTTTTCGTATTCTGATATCCAAGCGGGTGTACCGACAGATTCCCGGGTGTCACCGATCAGCATCTGTTGACGGTCGTTTGTTCCAATCATAACGATAACGACCGTCGGCTTTGTCTCAGTCAAGATCATTGGCAGGCTTGCGGGCCAATTGTAGTAGTCATCACGAACAAAGCCGGACGAGCCGTTCCATTTGTCGACGATTTTAACGTCTGGTGAACTCGCAAACGCGTCGGTCAAACCTTCGGCGACACCGCCTGCCATAAAATCACCCACGACCAGAACGGTTTTGGCATTTTCAAGTTTCACGACGGGCAATGAGGGCACCGAAAGAGGATTATTTCCTGTCGCGATATTGCCACCACGAACAGTTGCGCTGCGTGCAGTTGTCTGCTTCTTTCTACGTTCAATCTTTGCGGAGGAAACTTTTTTTGATCGTTTCTTGGGCGCTTTCACAATTCTATTCGGTTTAGGCTTGGCGATGCCGAAAAATTCGAGGATGGAAGGAGACCGTTGAACCCGTTCTTGCGCATTCACCAATGTCGCTGGTGAAATACAAGAAAGCGCAAACACCAAGACGAAAGTCGAAATTAACGTCTTTTCAGTGCGGGCCGCGATTTGTTGGCGAAAATTCAAAGACTACTCCGCGTCGCTATTTCTTGCGTAGTACAGATAGGAGTTCTTTGCTCGCATAACCATCCTGCGTCAAACCGTTGGCGGCTTGGAAGGCGAGGATCGATGACTTGGTGCCGGACCCGATATTGCCGTCAACCTTGCCGTCATAGTAGCCATGGGTATTCAACGCTCCTTGCAACTCTTCCTTCTCGGCGATGGAGAGCGGCGTGAAAGGGCGATTCCAATCATTGGCAAAATTACTTGCCCCACCGATACGGTCGGCGAGAACTCCCACGGCGAGCGCGTATTTTTCAGCGTTATTGTAACGTTTGATGACCGAGAAATTTTTCATCATCAAAAATGCGGGGCCGGAGCGTCCATCCGGCAATTTGAAGACGGCGGAATCCGCAGAACTTGAGAATCCTTTGCCATTGGCGCGCGTCACACCAAGCGACTGCCACTTAGCGAGCGACAATGCGCCTGCGGGAAGTTTTCCTTGAGGCAAGCGCACTTCATAGCCCCATGTGCGACCGGACTGCCAGCCGTTCTTCGCCAAAAGGTTGGCTGCCGTTGCGAGGGCGTCGGGCACCGAGTTCCAAATGTCGCGACTGCCATTGCCGTCAATGTCCACACCATAGGCAATATAACTTGTCGGAATGAATTGTGTATGGCCCATGGCACCTGCCCATGATCCACTCAAGTGCGAGACGTCGATTTCGCCGCGTTGCAATATTTTGAGCGATGCGAGCAATTGAGTGCGGGCATATTTAGCACGGCGCTTATCGGCGTAGGCGAGCGTTGCCAGCGATCGAATTGTGCTTTTAACGACATCAGGGCGCTTGAGAATTTCGCCGTAATTGCTTTCCATCGACCAGATGGCGAGAAGTATATTGCGGCTCACGCCAAAGCGCTGCTCGATCTTGTCAAGCCAAGGCTTGTATTTCTTTGCCATGGCTTGTCCGGTGGCAATCGAGCGTTCATGCACGCGGTTGTCGAAATAGTCCCAGACAGGGCTTTTGAATTCCGGTTGGCTTTGTGCCTTCTCGAGAACCGTGGGGTCAGGCTCGGTCACACCGGCAAAGGCGGTGCGGTAGGTGGCGTCGGATATACCGCTCTTAAGTGCGACTGCGCGAAAACCATTCACCCACTTCACGAATCCTGCATCGGCAAACGATGGCCCTGCAAAAATTGTTGCCGTACTAAGTGAAAGCAGCGCGGAAAGCGTTGCAGATTGAAGTGCCCTCACAATGCGAGACTTCATTTTCTTCTCCTGCCAAAATCTGATCGAGACCAAATTAGATAGCTCTGGTTAGGATTTGGTTTACCATGATGCCAACAACAACCCGTATCGTGCTTTCGCGCATAAAAATTATCGCTTTCCAACGCGCTATATTCAATAATTCTCAAATTTGTCATGAAAAAGGTAGAGGCTGAACCAAACCAACGGATTTGTCATGGCGACCAAACGCAAACTTAGAAAAGCAGTTTTTCCAGTCGCCGGTCTCGGCACACGATTTTTGCCTGCGACGAAGGCCATTCCCAAAGAAATGCTGACTGTCGTTGATCGACCCGTCATTCAATATGTGGTCGACGAGGCCAAGGAAGCCGGAATTGAACATCTGATATTTGTAACGGGTCGTAATAAGACGGTCATCGAAGACTATTTTGATGTGCAATTCGAACTCTATAATACGCTGGCAGAGCGCGGGAAAGACGATGAGCTTGCCAGGCTTATGCGGATGCAGCCTGCCCCTGGAACAACAAGCTTTACCCGCCAGCAGGTGCCGCTTGGTCTCGGCCATGCCGTTTGGTGCGCGCGCGATTTGGTCGGTGATGAGCCGTTTGCTTTGCTGTTGCCGGACATGATTATGCAAGCGAAGCAGGGTTGTCTCAAAGAGATGGTCGCTCTCTACGAAGAGACTGGCAGCAACATTATCGGCGTGCAGGAATGTGATCCGGAAGACACGCATAAATACGGCATTGTCGGCAAGGGACTCGATGTTGGTCACGGGTTTCAACTGACCGATATGGTGGAGAAACCCAAGCGGGAAGAAGCTCCATCAAATCTCTATATTAATGGCCGCTATATTCTTCAGCCGGAGATATTCCGTCATCTGGAAACGCAAGAGCGCGGCGCGGGCAATGAAATCCAGTTGACCGATGCGATGCTAAAACTCATGCACGACCAGAACTTCTTCGGTTACCACTTCAAAGGCCGCACATTTGATTGTGGCTCAAAGGAAGGTTTTGTTGAAGCCAACTTGGCCATTGCACTCTGGCGTCCCGATCTGCTCGATCACATCGCAATGACGGCAGCGGAGCTTCTGGATTCGACCAAGCCGATGGATCGGCGCAAGACTGCGCGCTAGCGCCGCAGCGTCACACCGACATAAATCGAATTGGTTTGAGATTTACGCGTGGCGTCTGACGACGAGACGGTCTCATGTGCGATACGGGAATTGAGGCCGGTATAGCGGTTGAACCAATAGGTGAAACCTGCACCCGCCGAAAGCGTGATTTCGTTTGGATTGGGGCCGGTATAGTCGCGCAGAGATGCACCGAGATTGGCGTTGAGGTCGAGATTGTCACGCGCTTTGTGTGTTAGCGCCAAGGTCAAGCCATGTAGCAGCGAACCGGAGCTGGTTGCGCTTGATGAACTTTCCACGCTGGTCTTCGCGCCCAAAGCGACATTGGTGCCGCGCATCGGCGACCAATTGAGATTTCCTGAAAGCGAAAGCCCCGCAATATCCTCCAAGGCTGAATCGTCGATATTTTCAACAAGATAGCCGATCGCGATGTCGCCTTTGAGCTTTTCGCCAAGGTCGGCTTCGACACCGGCGCGGATGGCATAGCGCGTGGCGGAGCGCGAAAGACCGAAACTATCGACGCTGTTGTCATAGATGCGTCGTCCGATCTCGCCCTCGACAAAAGGTGAGATGGCGGCGGAAACCTCATATCCGGCGCGAAGTGTCAGACTGACAAAATTGTTGTTGCGGTCTGTTTGGGAAACAGTCGTGCCCACTGCATCGGTCGCGTTGCCATAGGTCAAGCGATCGGCATTTAGTTTTGCGCGGACTCCGATGAGCCCGAGATCATGTGAGACGCCGAGAGAGCCGGTCAGCCTATTGAGAGCGGGGCGGGTGAGGGCACCAACGACCGTTGCAGGCGCTGACGCGGCCTCGATCGAATGGTTCCATCCGAATGTCCCGGTCAGTGCTGTCCGGTCAGAAAAATCAAATTGGAAATCGGCGGCAAGCCCGCCCTCGGGATCATTGGTTTCGGCTCCTGAGAACGATTTTCTCCATGACCCGGTGGTCTCCAGACCAAGACGATGGCTCGACCAATTGGAATCGGCGCGAAGGCGCAAATTTGTTTCTGACAAAAACGACGGTTTGCCATTGTTGGAAGAATCGCTGTTGCTGGTCCAGCGAATGCCTGTGTCCAGCGTTGGCCTGATGCTAAATGTTCCTGCTGCAATTCCCGGAGCAGCGTAGGGGTCGTCTTCGACCGCTTTATCCTGTCCCTCAATTGCCAACTCTCGCAGATTATCGCGCTCAGCGCGTTTGATGGTGTCCGGTTCGTCATCTGACAAAAGCGGCTGATTCGCGCCGGGGACGGGCACTTCCGATGACAATACACTGCCTGTTTGATTGGACGGGTCGTCAGTTTCAGGCTTGGTCGCAGGAAAAACTGAGATGCCACTATCCGGGCCACTGGAGGTCGTCCCGGCATCAGGGACATCACTCAGGCCGTCAACAAGTCCATTGCTGTTTTCGGGCGTATAGCGCGGCAGCGGAATGTTGGCATCGGCTTTTTTCTTTTTCGCCTTCTTTTTTAGGGGGCTTGTTTCTTCTGTGGCGGAATTTTCAGCGACCGCGCCGCGAAGCCCGGCTTCTTGTGACATGGACGGCAGCGTCAGAAACAACCATGCGGCACCGCAGACGAGCAAGGCTGTCTTGCGGTTCAGAATGCTTGATAGTTTGACGTTGGCGAAAGCCAGCCTTGCCATTCGTTCATCCTTAAAAGTTACTGAAAGCTAAGCGAACAGGGTTAATACATTCTTTAGAGTTGGATGATTTTCATCGGGGCAGCCTTGGCAGCACTCAGAGGAGCGATAAATCTCATTGGACAGAGATTTACGAACCAGCTAACCGAGTGCGCATGAAATCTGACCATCACAATAACGCGGCGGCTCAATCAGCCTTGCGCACTGTTCACGCGCTGCAGGATGGCCTTGCGGCGGTCGCCGCGGCTTTGGAAAACGGGCTTTCGGAGCCATTCGCTGAAGCGGTCAAGATCATGACGGGCATTACCGGTCGCGTGATTGTGACGGGCGTCGGCAAGAGTGGACATATCGGGTCAAAACTCGCTGCAACATTGGCATCGACCGGAACGCCCGCATTCTTCGTGCATCCGGCGGAAGCCAATCATGGTGATCTTGGCATGATTTCGCATGATGACGTCATTATCTCGATGTCCTGGTCCGGCGAGACGGCAGAGTTGAAGGGCATTGTCGCCTATTCACGGCGCTACCGGATTCCGCTTATTGCGGTTACCTCCGGCGAGAGTTCGACACTCGCCCGTGAGGCGGACGTGGTGTTGCGCCTGCCGAGGGCGCAGGAGGCCTGTCCGCACGGTCTTGCACCCACAACGTCCACGATGATGCAGCTTGCTATTGGTGACGCGTTGGCGGTGGCGCTTTTGGAAGCAAGAGGCTTCACTGCGGGGGACTTTCATAAATTTCATCCGGGCGGCAGGCTCGGTGCAAGCCTCATGCATATTGGTGAGATCATGCATAAGGGAGAGCGCATTCCGCTGGTGAAAGCCCATACGCTAATGAGCGCGGCCATTATTGAAATTACGTCCAAGGGCTTTGGTTGCGTCGGCATCGTCAACGACGATGGGCGAATTGTCGGCATTATCACAGATGGTGATTTGCGCCGTCATATTGGCTCAGATCTGTTATCGATGGCCGTCGAGGATGTTATGACGGCGAACCCGAAGACGGTGGAAACGGACCTTCTCGTTGCCAAAGCGCTCGATTTGGTGAATTCATCGGCGATTACAGCGCTGATGATCGTGCAAGACGGACGACCCGTGGGGATCGTCCATTTGCACGACCTGCTGCGGGCAGGCGCTGCCTAACCCGCCGCTTCCACACTCAATTCGCTGCCATCTGTGGAAACGACCCTCACCTTAGTGCCTATTGGCAAATCCGGTCCCGAGACACGCCATTGTGTGTCGCCAAGCTTAATGCGTCCACGGCCTTCGGC
>JANOYJ010000109.1:0-2260 GCA_031428815.1 Phyllobacterium sp. | reverse complement strand
TTCAGCCCGTGTGGGCGTTCATCCGTCGAAGCCGGCAGCTTCCAAATCTTGATTTCCACGATTAGGCCATTCTCTAAATCAAGTCGACGGTGCTCGATTTTTGATGCCTTTTGTATCATATGTTTTCTCTATCATATGATGCTGCTCGAAGCAACCGTACTTGAATCAGGCGGCACATTGAAATTCTTAACGCCATCCGAACAAACGTGCTTAATCAAGCCTTAACGCCTCTCATTCTATGAAATTCTCAAGTGGTGGTCCATTTTTGGCAGGGATGACAATGCGCGGGAAATATCTGATTTCTGGACTGATAATGCTGGGCGCGGCGGCGCTTTCCGGGTGTTCTACATCGGGAAGCCCGATGTTTCTGGGCGCTAATTATGGCGCTGTGTCGGATGCGGGATATCGTCTGCCGTCGGTTCCGTCGGCGAAAATTCCGTTGAAATATCAGCGCCAGACTGTTGCTTATTCCACCAAGGAAAAGCCCGGCACGATCATCGTCGACACCGGCGCGCGCCATCTTTATTTTGTCATGTCTGGCGGCAAGGCGATGCGTTATGGCATTGGCGTCGGCAAGGAAGGGTTTGAATGGCGCGGCACGGCGCGGATTGCGTTGAAGCGCGAATGGCCGACTTGGACACCGCCAACGGAAATGATCGCCCGCAAACCGGAACTCGCAAAATTCCGCGAAGGCATGGACCCCGGTATCACCAATCCGCTCGGCGCACGGGCGCTGTATCTGTTCAATAAGGGTGGCGATTCAGGCTACCGGCTGCATGGCACGCCGGAATGGTGGTCGATCGGCAAAGCCATGTCGTCCGGCTGTATCCGGCTGATTAATCAGGATATTATTGATTTGTACGACCGCGCATCGATCGGGGCGAAGGTCATCGTGAAATAATTATACCGCCTCGACTTCACGCACTTCAGGCACGAAATGCTTCAACAGGTTTTGAATGCCGTGCTTCAAGGTCGCGGTGGATGAGGGGCAGCCGGCGCAGGAGCCTTTCATGGTCAAGTAGACTGTGCCGCCCCTAAAACCTTTAAATGTGATGTCGCCGCCATCTTGTGCCACGGCTGGCCGAACCCGGCTTTCGAGCAGTTCCTTGATGGTCACGACAATTTCCTTGTCGCTTTCGTCAAAGAATTCGCCGTCAACAACCGGAGAGTTGGTCTCAACGCCGGAAACCATAACCGGATCGCCGGAGAGGAAATGTTCCATGATGGTGCCAAGCACGGCCGGCTTCAAATGCTGCCATTCCGGGCCGTCGGCCTTGGTGACGGTGATGAAATCATAGCCGAAAAACACGCCGTTGACCGAGGGAATAGCAAAAAGCTTGGAGGCAAGCGGCGATTTGCCCTCGGCTTCGTCTTCCTCACGAAAATCAGCCGTGCCTTCATTCAAGACGACTTTGCCGGGAAGAAACTTCAATGTCGCCGGGTTAGGCGTGGCTTCAGTCTGAATAAACATGGGAGTTCTCCAACTAGTTTGGAATGTTTCTAAAATATAGAACGTATGACGGCTTTCTACAAGCCTTTAGAGTCATTCATCGTTTCTTCGAACCGCTGACTGCCTCTAACTTTTTGTCACGCATTTCCGGACAGAAAACCGGTTCCCACTTTTCTTGGAAATGCTTTAAGCGACAGCCGCGATGTCCTCATCCGACAAATCATGCGGCACAACGGTAACCGGGATCGAAAATGCCGGTCCGCGTCCCGCCAGCGATTGTACCAAGGGTCCGGGACCCTCTTTTCCAATACCCGCTGCGAGCACGAGAATTGCGATGTCCTGATCCGTATCAATCAGGCGGTGGATTTCCTCGGCCTTTGCTCCCTCACGCACGACGGGCTCGACCTCAAGATTGGGGATTTCGCGCAAGGAGACTGTAAACCGCTCTAAGGCTTTGGCCGCGCGCTCTTGCGCTTCGGCGCGCATAATCTTCTCAACGCCCATAAACTGCTGGAAATCGGCGGTTTCGATTACATAGAGAAGAACCAGAATGCCGCCGGTGCTGAGCGCGCGGCGCGAGGCATAGGCAACCGCCCGCTCGCATTCAGGCGTATCGTCAATGATCGCCAAAAATTTGCGGCGATGACCTGATTCCCGGGAAAGACGACGTGAGACCATGAAGCTAATCTGCCATTTGAGCATTTCCGCTTTTGAGTGAATCATCAACAGCAAAGGACAATGCGACAAATCAAGAACCTAGAGCACAGTGGCGGTTCTGTGAAGCGTCACTTTGCTCTGGAGTAAACCGCG
>JANOYJ010000108.1:0-8303 GCA_031428815.1 Phyllobacterium sp. | reverse complement strand
CGAGACGGTTGCGGAATTCCGGCGTGAACAGTCGGTTGATCGCCTCCATGTCTTCGCCTTCGCGCTTGGTGGAGACGAATCCGATCGCCGCCCGTGCGGCATCGGACGCACCGGCATTGGTGGTCATGATGAGGATCACATTGCGGAAATCGATCTGCTTGCCGTTGTGATCCGTTAGCTTGCCATGATCCATGACCTGCAACAGGATGTTGAACAGGTCCGGATGCGCCTTCTCGATTTCATCGAGCAACAGCACGCAATGGGGATGCTGATCAACGCCATCGGTCAACATACCGCCTTGGTCAAACCCGACATAGCCGGGAGGCGCTCCGAGGAGGCGCGAGACGGTATGGCGCTCCATATATTCCGACATATCAAAACGCAGCAGTTCGACGCCAAGCGATTTCGCCAATTGCTTGGCAACTTCGGTCTTGCCGACGCCGGTCGGGCCGGAGAAAAGATAAGAGCCAATCGGCTTTTCCGGTTCGCGCAAGCCTGCACGAGCAAGTTTGATCGCTGACGCCAAGGCTTCAATCGCCAAATCCTGGCCATAGACAATGCGCTTCAACTCGGCTTCGAGACCAGCCAGAACTGTCTCGTCATCTTTCGATACTGTTTTAGGCGGAATCCGCGCCATGGTGGCTATGGTTGCTTCGATCTCGTGGATGCCAATGGTCTTCTTCCGCTTGGCGAGCGGCAACAGCTTTTGGCTGGCACCGGTTTCGTCGATGACATCAATCGCCTTATCCGGCAGCTTGCGGTCATTGATATAACGCGCCGACAATTCCACCGAGGCCTTAATCGCCTCATTGGTATATTTGACCTTGTGGAAGTCCTCGAAATACGGCTTCAAGCCCTTCATGATTTCGATGGCATCGGGGATCGACGGCTCGGCGACATCAATCTTCTGAAACCGGCGTACCAACGCACGGTCTTTTTCAAAAAACTGACGAAACTCTTTGTAAGTGGTTGATCCGATGCACTTAATCGCGCCCGACGACAGTGCAGGTTTTAGGAGATTCGACGCATCCATGGACCCGCCGGATGTGGCTCCAGCGCCGATCACCGTGTGGATTTCATCAATAAACAGCACAGAACCCGGATAATCTTCGAGTTCCTTGACCACCTGCTTCAATCGCTCTTCAAAATCACCGCGATAGCGCGTTCCGGCAAGCAGCATACCCATATCGAGCGAGAAAATCGTCGCATTGAGCAGCACTTCCGGCACATCGCCTTCAACGATGCGCTTAGCCAACCCTTCCGCAATCGCCGTCTTGCCAACACCGGGATCGCCCACATAAAGTGGATTGTTCTTTGAACGGCGGCACAGCACTTGGATCGTCCGGTTGATCTCGGTATCGCGGCCGATCAGAGGATCAATTTTTCCGGCTTTGGCTTTCTCGTTCAAATTATTACAATAGGCCGACAGCGCCGATTGTTCCTTCTTAGAACCACCTTCGCTACTGCTGCTGCCGCTATCGGTCCCGCCACCCTTTTCCGATGGCTCCTCTTCATTGGCACCGCGGGGAGAGCGGATTTCAGACGAACCGGGGCGTTTTGCAATGCCATGCGAAATAAAATTCACTGCATCATAGCGGGTCATTTGCTGCTCTTGCAGGAAGTAAGCGGCATGGCTTTCGCGCTCAGCAAAAATTGCGATCAGCACATTTGCCCCGGTCACATCTTCACGACCCGATGATTGAACATGAATGACGGCACGCTGAATAACACGCTGGAAGCCGGAGGTTGGTTTTGAATCCTCGTCATACCCCGTGACAAGGTTCTCAAGTTCCTCGTCAATGTAGGTGGTGAGTGATTTGCGTAACGCGTCAACACTCACATTGCATGCGCGCATGACAGCCGCAGTGTCGGTGTCATCGAGCAGCGCCAGAAGCAAATGTTCCAGTGTTGCATATTCATGATGACGTTCATTGGCAAAAGACAGCGCCTGATGTAACGCGCGTTCCAGACCCTGGGAAAAAGCCGGCATTAAGTCCTCATTTCTTTTCCATCACGCACTGCAGCGGATGCTGGTTTTCCCGGGCGAAATCCATCACCTGGGTAATTTTCGTTTCGGCAACTTCGTACGTGTAGACGCCGCACTCACCAACGCCATGCGTATGCACATGCATCATGATAACGGTCGCAGCCTCGCGATCCTTCTGGAAAAACCGCTCCAGAATATGCACAACAAATTCCATTGGCGTGTAGTCATCGTTCAAAAGCAAAACCCGATAAAGGCTCGGCTTTTGGGTCTTGGTTTTTGGACGCGTTAGAACTGCGGTTCCTCGCCCGGTCCGGCCAGCGTCGCCGTCGCGATCCTGCATCTTAAGTGTTCTGGTCAATGTCAGTTTCATATCTTTCGAAAACCCAACTGATGGTCTGGGTATAGAACGGGATATAGTGACTCATGCCGCAATTTTAAGCCCCTTACCGCCGGAAACAAGCCCGGAAAACGCCTGCGGGAAAGAAGGTGCATTTTTCTCAAAAATCGTCACACAAAAACCGGTTAACTAACACTTTGGTAACGACGATTGCATAAGATTTTATCGAACGGGCCATGTGTTGGCTCATTGTGTATTAGTTTTTGTACAGAGTAGAGTGTAGCCAGTGCGTAAAACAACAAGTGGTTTTGCCGTCGCGTCCCGTTTTTTGGCACGCGCCGCGATTTCTCTCATGGTTGCCGCAACGCTTGTTAAAGCGAATGTGGCAGAGGCAGCCTCCTCGAAATATGCAGCCTTTGTAATAGACGTGAACAGCGGCAAGACGATGTTCTCGGCGGCTGCCGACGCACCGCGTTATCCCGCATCACTCACCAAAATGATGACGCTTTACATGCTCTTTGAAGGGCTGAACGCCGGAAAATTCACCAAAAATACCCGTATGCCGATCTCGCGGCACGCTTCTTCACAAGCACCGTCAAAACTGGGATTAAAGCCCGGCCAAAGCATAACGGTCGAAACAGCGATCCTCGCACTTGTCACCAAGTCAGCCAATGATGCTGCCGCCGCTTCCGGTGAATTCATGGGTGGCTCAGAAGGCCGTTTCGCACAGATGATGACCGCAAAGGCGCATCGTTTGGGCATGTCGCGCACCATTTTCCGCAATGCCTCAGGTCTGCCAAATCCGAGCCAGGTCACGACGGCGCGGGATATGGCAACACTTGGCATCGCGCTTCGGGAAAACTTTCCGCAATATTACGCCTATTTCTCAACCCGCAGCTTCACCTACGGTCGCAGCCGCATGGGCAATCACAATAAATTGCTCGGGCGGGTCGCCGGTGTTGATGGCATTAAGACCGGTTATACCCGCGCATCGGGCTTCAACCTTGTCACGTCGGTCAAAGTAGGTAACCGCAACTTGGTGGCAGTGGTCATGGGCGGTGCTTCCGGTCGGGCCCGGGACCAACATATGGCCTCACTCATCAAGAAATATACGCCTAAGGCGTCAAGCCGCGAGTCGAATTCGCCTTTCATCGCTCGCTTTATCGGCAAAAAGCCGAAGCAAATCGAAGAGCCAACGATAGATATGGCGGTTGCCGATGAGGCCCCCGTTAGCGCTCCGAAGATTGTTGTCCGCGCCAAGAAGCAAGTCGCTGTCGCGGTTCCTGTTCTTGCTTATGCAGCGCCTACACCGGCAAAACGCCCGGCTGTTGTCGCGGTTGAGGAAGTTGCTACAGAAGTCGATCCAATGACAACAGCCTCGAACGATCCGTCGGGCTGGGTCATCCAAATCGCAGCCGCCGATAGCGAAGCGGGCGCCCAGAAGTTACTCACAAACGCCAAGTCAAAGGGCGGCAAGGCCCTCGCCTCTGCCGAACCCTTTACACAGGCAGTCGAAAAAGGAGCTGCCACACTCTACCGCGCACGCTTTTCGGGTTTTAGCAGCAAGCAGATCGCTTGGAACGCATGCACAGCACTGAAGAAGCAGAAGATCAGCTGCTTCGCGCTGACGAATTGATTTGCGGGTAAGGGGATTTAATCATGGCGCGCAAGCAAGACATCACGGGCATCATCAATACGGTTGAGCAACAGCGTAGCCCCTCCATTGCCCCGCATCCTTTGCGTCAAGCGGCTATGCGCCTTGCGGATATCCGCCGCTCCGGCTCCAGACTGAAGACCAAGGATTTGATAGGCCTCCTCGTCAGCCATGGTGCCCGTGCTTGGCGTGCTTCCCTGCCCGAGGTCAATGTCCGTATTCGTGTCTCCACGCCAAGCGGGCAACCGGCCGTCAAGATACGCCTCCAATAGAGCCTTGCTCTCCGCATCGTTTGAAAGCCCTCGATAAAGGCTCATCAATTGCGCCTCGCTCAGTGAGTCCAATTCCCGTCCTTCAAACTCTCCAGCCAGAACCGAGCCTTCAATACGATCCGGCTTGGTTTCTATTTGTAATTCGAGCCAAGGACTACGCAGAACCGGTGTCGGCGGCGCACGTCTACCCGGCTTGCTCCGGCGCATACGCCAAATTAAAAAACCACCGATAAGCGCCAAGGTCACGCCAAGACCTTCGCGTCCCAAAGCCGCGGAGGTCAGTGCAAAGACAATCAGAAGTGTCGGCATGAGTAAACGAAACGCCCGAATAATATCGCGCGGATTTGTTCGTATCAGCCCGATAAAGAGCGCGTAGATCGCTGCCAAGCCTAATAGAATGCCGAAAAAGTACATCATGGAGAAGAGATG
Source organism: Phyllobacterium sp. (assembly GCA_031428815.1). Taxonomy (GTDB): domain Bacteria; phylum Pseudomonadota; class Alphaproteobacteria; order Rhizobiales; family Rhizobiaceae; genus JANOYJ01. Next base: position 3,624 of record JANOYJ010000108.1, on the reverse strand, counting down.
CGCCTATGCCGCGACAGATTCAAGGGGGCGCATACGTCGAGGAGAGGAACGGGCCAGCCAAACCAAGTGGGGCGCTGTGCGTTATGACTGACCCGGTCAAGCGTGTTGCCCGACATTTGTAAGTCGCTGCCAGCGTTCAAAAGGTTCAGTGGCGGATGTAAATATTCTTGAGTTATTGTCAGCGGCGGCAAGCTACGCAACGCGAGGAAGTTAAAGCAGGCCGAGCGCTGACAATTCCCTGCGCATATGGTCAGGCATTTCGGCAATATCGCCAGAGCCCGGTCCCATATCTCTCGGCGCGTCTTCCGGCTTCAAATAGCGCCAACCTTGGAATGGCCGCCGTGGTTGCCAGCTTGTCGGCACGACAGTATCGTCGAGCATGATCCGGCAGCGGCTTATGCCTTCATCATCGGTGAATGGCACAATATCCACGATTTGCTGGCGACATTGAACGTTGCCTTTGATGATCCAAAAGAGCGAACCACCCTCCAAAATATCCGACCGCCGCTGCGGCATCATGCGGGTGACGTGATAGTGCCCAAGCGGCAGACCGGCAGCCAGCTTTTCGCTGCGCCGGAATGCGATCCATTCTTCCAGATCAGCAATAGAATCGCAGCCGACGCAAAGTTTGAGAATGTTAAGGGTCATGCAAGCGTTCTAGCGCTTGGCGCTCCTTTGACAATCCAAAGCGCTCAACACTCCACCACATTCACCGCCAGCCCGCCTTGGCTGGTTTCCTTATAGCGCTCGTCCATGTCACGGCCGGTCTGGCGCATGGTCTCGATGGCGGCATCGAGCGGCACGAAATGCGAGCCATCCCCTTTGAGCGCGAGCGAGGCCGCAGTCACGGCCTTCACCGCACCGAGCGCATTGCGCTCAATACAGGGCACCTGCACCAGCCCGCCAACCGGATCGCAGGTCATACCGAGATGATGTTCCAGCGCGATTTCTGCTGCGTTTTCAATCTGCTCCGGCGTACCACCCAACGCCGCTGCCAGCCCCGCCGCCGCCATCGCCGCAGCGGAACCAACTTCGCCCTGACAGCCGACTTCCGCGCCGGAGATAGAGGCATTGGTTTTGATAATCCCGCCAACCGCCGCCGCCGTCAGGAGAAAATTGCGAATCCCCTCGGCGTCATCGGCGTCATGGAAACGCAGGTAGTATTTCATCACCGCCGGGATGACGCCCGCCGCGCCATTGGTCGGCGCCGTCACAATGCGCCCGCCCGAGGCGTTTTCCTCGTTAACTGCCATGGCATAGACGGAGAGCCAATCATTGGCGAGCAATGGATTGGGACGGTTGGTCTGCCAATCCTCCTGCATTTTGTCATGTAGGTCCCGCGCCCGGCGACGGACCTTTAGACCACCGGGCATAATACCGGTGCCATTCAAACCGCGACCAATACAGCCGTCCATCGCCTGCCAAATCTTGTCGATACCGGCGTCGAGTGTTTCGCGGTCCATGAAGACCTCTTCATTGACGCGTTTCATCACGGCGATGGTGAGACCTGACTTCTTCGCCATGGCGAGCATTTCGTCGGCGCGGGCAAATGGGTACGGCACATTGCCCTTTACCGCCTTCGCGCCTGCTGATTTGGACGCCGTCAGCTCATCCGCTGTCAAAACAAAGCCGCCGCCGACTGAGAAATAATTGACTTTCAAGAGCATGCGCTCATCGCGGTCATAGGCCGAGAAGGACATGCCGTTGGCATGGCCGGGCAGCGGTGTTTTTTTGTCGAGCAGCAAATCCGTCGCTGGATCAAAATCATAAGACGGGTGGCCGGGTGGCGTGACGCGCTTGGTGCGTTTCACTTCGCTCAGAATCGCATCGACCCTGTCGGGATCAATGCCTTGCGCTGTCTCGCCCGTCAGCCCGAGAATGACCGCGCGATCCGAGCCATGGCCGATACCGGTAAAGGCCAGGGAACCGTGAAGGCTGGCCTTAATCCGGGCGACCTTCGCGCCGAAAGGCCTTGGCCAATCCCCGTTCAGAATTTCGTCTAGAAACCGGTTCGCAGCCGTCATCGGTCCCATTGTGTGGGAACTCGACGGGCCGATGCCGATTTTGAACAGATCGAAGACGGAAAGAAACATGTAGAATATCCAATATTTTATTTATATTTGCTGAGCTTGGCGCGGCATCCGCCCCGTCCCGCGACCGTCCCTAGCATTGCAACGACACGGTAAGGATTGAATTCTTCTCGTCAATCACATCTGAATCGGTTTAAGTCCGACAAGAATTTGCCGGAGGGGATTAAATGGACGTGACAATGAATTTTGATGGCATGGATTTGACTGCCGCTATTGTATTCGTTGTCGCTTGGGTAGGATTTTCTCTCCTCACGGATGGTCGCAACTTACCGCGCCAATCACTGAACTGGTTGATGAACCGCGAGCGCGGGCGCTGGATGGATGCGATGATGTCGCGCGAATTGCGCGTTATTGATACGTCAGTTCTGGCCGGGCTTCAGCAAGGCACATCTTTCTTTGCCTCCACCACCGTTTTCGCCATTGGTGGCTGTTTCGCGCTGATGAATGCCTCCGATCAGGTGATTTCGGTATTCCGCGATTTACCTGTATCTTTGCCTTCGTCGCGGACCATGTTCGAAGCCAAGGCAGCGGGACTATTGATCATCTATTCATACGCATTCTTCAAATTTGGCTGGTCTTATCGACTACAAAACTATTGCTCGATCTTGGTCGGGGCGGTGCCGTTGATACTGAACCGCGAGGCGATCACAAAAGAGGTTCGCATTGCCGCAAAGAAAGCCGCCACGTTCAATTCACTGGCCGGTAAGCACTATAATTCCGGCCTTCGCGCCATCTTCTTTTCCATCGGTTTCATGGGCTGGTTTGCCGGACCCTATGTATTCATCGGGTCAACGCTGTTTATTTTGGCGGTATTGGCGCGGCGACAATTTTATTCCCGTGCCCGTACGGCTCTACTGGAGCCGGGCGAGTAATCACATCGTTTTCGGCAAATGTCGCCAGACTAGAAATGCACTGATAAACATCAGCACGGAGAGCGATGCGAACACGCTGCCGAGGCCGAACAGGCTCAGCACGATCGAATAGACAAAGGACGGCAGCAAGTCCGAGAAGTCGATATAAGTTCTATAAACCGAGGCCATTGCGGGTCGCTCGCGCGCCTTCACCGAGCGCAGAAATGGCGTCGAGCCTATGGCATCCAGTCCGGCGGCGAATATAGTGCCAACCAATAGAAATGCGGCTGTAACCAACGGATACATGGTCCCGGTGATGCTTGCCGCAACGAGCAACAGCCCGGCAACGGCAAAACAAAATGCAATCGAACGCCTGAGACTGAAGCGGTAAGCCGCCTTCGCCCAAAGCAATCCCGACACGAGCATGACGTTGCCAATGGAAGCAAACAGACCTCCCGCCAATTTGCCCTGCCCTGTCGCCACCATCAGGATCGGACCATACACGAAAAACATCGCCCAATAGGACGAGCGCGCAAAAGCGATGAACCATGCCAAGCGCAGGCGCGGTTGCGAGAAGAAGCGGTGCAGATTGACCAGCGGATTGGCGGGCGGTGATTTTGCCGGGCGTATCGGGTTGCCGTCCGAATGGCGGAAATACCAGAATACGCCCATGAGCGCGAGTG
>JANOYJ010000107.1:0-3288 GCA_031428815.1 Phyllobacterium sp. | reverse complement strand
ATCAGCAATCGGGTCTGCGTTCGCAGCAAGGGTTGTGAATGTCATAGCGGCAAGTGCAAGTCCAACCAGTATATTTTTCATTTTAGCTCCTCATAAATCGGTTACGGTGTGCCGTCCCATAGAACAGATTGCAACGCGCCCGCGAATTCTGCACGTCACACTTCCGTGAACAGCGCCGCAATATATTTGACGCTGCGTCAATGAAAGGACCCACGTTCAATCGAACGGAGGCCCAATTGAAGCAGAAATTAATAAGATCAGGCGGAGGCGGCCTCATACATCTCGAGCACATAGTCCCAATTGATGAGGCTATCGACAAAGGCTTCGAGATATTTCGGACGCGCATTGCGGTAATCGATGTAATAGGAATGCTCCCAGACATCGACGCCGAGGATCGGTTTGGCGCCATGCACCAGCGGATTTTCACCATTTGGTGTTTTGGAAATTTCGAGCTTGCCATTCTTCACGGAGACCCATGCCCAGCCGGAGCCAAACTGTGTGGTGCCTGCGGCGATGAGGTCGGCTTTGAATTTATCGTAGCCGCCGAGATCGCTGTCAATGGCTGCGGCGAGCTTACCTGGAAGCTTATTGCCACCACCACCCTTTTTCATCCATTTCCAGAAATGAATGTGGTTGTAATGCTGACCGGCATTGTTGAAGAGCGGGCCATTTTTTCCAAAGGATTGCTTGACGATTTCTTCGAGCGAAAGCGCTTCCATCCCGGCTTCTGCCGCGAGCTTATTGCCGTTGTCGACATAGGCCTTGTGATGCTTGTCATGATGAAACTCGAGCGTTTCGCGCGACATGAACGGGGCGAGCGCATCGTAATCATAGGTGAGTTCTGGAAGGGTGAAGGCCATAGGAAATCTCCTTGGATAATGAGTGAAGGTTTTGGCTCAGAGAGTATGGGAGCCAGTCTTTTTTATATAGTCATGGAATGGAGCATGGGCAATGCAATTGCGGGATAAACAGCGTAGTGACCCTGAAGGTTCCTGGAATGTATGCGTTGAATCAAGAAAACTGCTAGAGCCATTGATTTAGCTATTATCGCCGCGACAAACTTCCAAGTATGCCCCGCACTAGCGCCCTGCCCAATGAAGAGCTGACGGAGCGCACGACGGATTTCATTGCCGCTTCAGCTACTGTTTGACGCCCGGAGCCACGCGGCGCGGCAGGCTTAGGTGCGGTTGTGGTCTTGCTTGCGCCAAAGTCAGGCAAGGTCCAGCCGCCGGTCGACGGCTTCTGGACCGGGTCCGTTGCCGTTCCCTGCGCCTGTTCTGGCTGTTGTCCGTCGACCTTCCTATGCAAAATCTCAAACGCGGATTCCCGGTCAACCGTCTCGTCATATTGCGAGGCGACAGGGCTTTGGCTCATCAACGCCTTGCGCTCGTCCGGCGTTATTGGACCGAGGCGCGATGCAGGTGGGCGGATCAACGTGCGTTGGACGACGGAAGGCACGCCCTTCTCCTCCAGCGTCGAAACCAGCGCTTCGCCGGTGCCGAGCTTGGTGATGGTCTCGTAGCAGTCAAAGTCGGGGTTTGGCCGGAACGTCTCAGCCGCCGCTTTCACGGCTTTCGTTTCGCGCGGCGTATAGGCGCGCAAAGCGTGTTGGAAGCGATTGGACAGCTGCGCCAAGACAGTATCGGGAACATCGAGCGGATTTTGCGTCACAAAATACACACCGACGCCCTTGGAACGGATCAGCCGGACAACCTGTTCGACGCGCTCGATGAGAAACTTTGGCGCTTCATTGAAAAGCAAATGCGCCTCGTCGAAGAAAAAGACCAGTTTTGGTTTTTCAGGATCGCCCACTTCCGGCAGAACTTCGAACAACTCCGAGAGCATCCAAAGAAGGAACGTCGCATAGAGGCGCGGGTTCATCATCAGCTTGTCGGCGGCAAGAATGTTGATGGCGCCGCGACCGTCCGGCGTTGTGCGCATCAAGTCGGCGATGTTCAGCGCCGGTTCGCCGAAGAAATTCTCCGCGCCCTGCTGTTCCAGAATAAGCAGTGAGCGCTGGATGGCACCGACAGAATCGCGGTTTACATTGCCGTAGCGCGATTGCAATTCCTTGGCGCGGTCGGCGATATAGGCGAGTTGCGCCTCCAAATCCTTCATGTCGAGAAGCAGAAGGCCCTCTTCATCGGCGATCTTAAAGGCAATATTCAACACGCCTTCCTGCGCTTCAGTGAGGTTCATCATGCGCGACAAAAGCAGCGGCCCCATTTCAGAAACGGTGGCGCGGATGGGGTGGCCTTGTTCGCCGAACAGATCCCAGAAAATCACCGGGAATTCTTGATTGTCGTAAGGGTCAAGCCCGATTTGTTGAGCGCGCTTGACCAGAAAATCTTTTTGCTCGCCCAAGGCGGCAATACCGGAGAGATCGCCCTTAATGTCGGCAGCAAAGACCGGAACACCGGCATTGGAGAATGCCTCGGCGAGGATTTGCAACGTGACGGTCTTGCCCGTACCCGTCGCGCCGGTCACTAAGCCATGCCGGTTGCCGTATTTCAACGCCAGGTACTCGGCTTTTTGCATACTATCATCAGGTTTGCGGCTCGCGCCGATGAATACCTTGCCGTCTTGTGCTACGCTCATTCGATTCTGTCTCCGGACTGATCAACCGCCATTTTTCTGATGCACCGATATAGTCGCCGCCACTGGTGCGCACAATGCTCGATCAACACGGGTGCCTATAGACACAAGACATTTTGTCTACACCTAATATTCAACTTGTTTTCCCATTTGGGTTGTGCATATGACGTAAACGTCAAAATTACGCTGCAGGAGCTTATTTATGGAAGACCTCATTAACCGGATCGTTGCCCATGTCGGCCTCGATGCCGCCACCGCACGCAAATCTGTCGGGATGATGCTCGGCTTCCTGCAGCAGGACGGCCAATCAGAAAAAGCGACGGCTTTGATAAACGCACTGCCGGGCGCAGCGGAAGCTGTTGCAGAAGCTGGCTATAAGCAGGGTTTTATGCCCGGCGTCATGGGTCTCGGCTCGCAATTGATGGCGATCGGCCTCGGCATGGGGGAAATTACCGGCGTTGCCAAAGAAACCATTCGTTATGGTCGTGAAAAAGTCGGCTCAGAACAAATTGACGAGTTGGTCGCGTCAGTCCCCGGTCTGGGGCAGTTTATTTAGTTTCAAAAAACATAGTCCACGTCGGCAAAACTGTCTAACGCGAAGGCGTAGAACATTTTCAACGTGGTTCGCTTCTCGTTTCTTAAGCCGTGTAGGGTGCAGCCCGGGATGAAAATAATCGTTCCGGGACCAACAAC
>JANOYJ010000106.1:0-7704 GCA_031428815.1 Phyllobacterium sp. | reverse complement strand
GCTTGCCCGCGAGTACGAGTTGCGACGCCTTACCGAGAGCGTCGCCGCCGAACGCCGTGCGCTGCCGCCGGGGGCAGAGGTGACCCGCGCCTATCGCTTCGTCGGCGAGGAGGGAGAAGTCATGCTGACCGACCTTTTCGGCGTCCACCGTGCCCTTTTCGTTTACAGCTACATGTTCGGGCCCGAGCGGAAGGAACCCTGCCCGATGTGCGCTGGGTTCATGAACGCTTTGGCGCTGCGCGTGCCTGCGCTCCGCGAGAACTTGGGCGTTGCCTTCATCGCCCGCTCGCCCTTGGGGCGTCTGGTGGAGGCCAAGCGCGAACTCGGGATGCCAGACATGCCGGTTTACTGCGACTCTTCGGGCGATTTCACGCGGGACTGGGTTGACGCGGGGGACGGGGACGTGCCCGGCCTCAACGTGTTCCGCAAGGATGACGACGTGGTTCGGCACTTCTGGTCTGGCGAGATGACAGAAAGCGATCCCGGCCAAGACCCGCGTGGTGCGCCCGAAATCGACCCGCTTTGGGCAGTGCTCGACATGACACCTGCCGGGCGGCGGCCGGACTGGTATCCGTCCTTGAACCGAACGAAGAACACAAATGACCGCTGAAACCGAAGTACGCGCCGTCCTCTAAAACTGGGCCAAAGCGGTCAGCGATCGATGGCCGCGGCTTGACCGGGTTTTGAATTGGCATGTCAATTTGGCCGCACGCGTTACGACATCAAAATTTCTAGAGCCGACGCGCCGGTCCAGCTCAACCTTTGTGGATGTCGAACATGTGTCGCCAAGTGAGTTTCTCATCACGCTGCGCGACGGCGGGGGCGTTCGTGAACTAACGCTTCCTCTTGCCCACTCTAAAACTTGAGGGGAACTTACCCGCCATTGCTACGTTGATGCTTAACGTAGGAAGTGGAGATACATATCATGTACCCTGACTTGACCGGCGACCTCGGCCTTAACCCGACAGCGAACAGCGATGCCACGGCGGCAAAGCAAGGTTCAACGACTGTATCCTTGCGAGATAAAACGGTTGATCCCGTATCAATCGATTTGCTCAAAGATAATATTAATTCCGTAATCTGTTTGCCAGATTTGAGTAATATAAAGTTCAATTAAAATTCTAGATAGTACATATTGCGTAATGCACGGTTTCGTACTTAATACAATGCAACGCAACAAATATTAAGCAAATTAACATTTGTTAATCTACCGAGGAACTTAAACGCGTTCAAATTGTTTCTATAATCAGCTGGTAATTATATCTGCTATTATTTGGAGACATCATATGAAAACCTCCCAAGAACTAAAGAGCGAACGCCTTTTGTCAACGCCCAACTCCCGCCGAAACGTTCTTAAATGGACTGGCGGTGCGATGGTAACGCTGGCAATTTTTGGCGACCAATTTCCGAACTTTGGCATGAGTGAAGCGCTCGCAGCTGATCTTGGAGAAGGTGACATCGGCATTTTGAACTATGCTTACGCACTTGAGCAGCTTGAGGCAGCCTTCTACGTGAAGGTGGTTGAGACCCCATATTCCGGCATTACTGATGCTGAAAAAATTGTGCTCACAGATATTCGCGATCATGAAGTAGCCCATGTTGAATTCCTGAAAAAGGCTCTCGCTGACAAGGCGATCCCGAGCCTTGAAGTGGACTTCTCCAAGATCGATTTTACAAGCCGTGAAAGTGTGCTGACCACTGCCAAGACCTTCGAAGACCTTGGCGTTGCCGCGTACAATGGCGCGGGCAAGCTCATCAAGAACGTTGATTATCTGGCTGCAGCGGGCACAATTGTTTCTGTTGAAGCGCGTCATGCCGCGACGATCCGCGATCTGCTGCAGCCCGGCAGCGTGGCGTTCGCCGGCCCTGATGTGGTCGATAAGAACGGCCTCGATGGCGCTTTGCCGCCGGCCAAGGTTCTCGCCGCCGCAGGGCCGTTCATCAAAACCGAAGTGACAGCGCTCAGCCTGTAGAAGGAACATGATTATGAACACCAATAGTAATACGATACTTGGAACTCTCGATCCTGAGCTGATTGGTCGCCTCGTCAGCACGAGACGCGGGCTCTTCACACAGGCCGCTTTGTCGCTCGGCGCTTTGGCATCGGCGCCCTTGGTGTTGGCCGTGGCATCTAAGGAGGCTTTTGCAGCCGGATTGCCGCAGCAGATCGTCGATACGTTGAATTTCGCGCTCACTCTTGAGCATATAGAAGACGCGTTTTATCGTTCGGCGCTTGAAAAGAACTTCATTCCGAAAGAGCATGAAGCTGTCTTCCAGCATATCGGCTTGCATGAATCACAACACGTTGCCTTTCTTGAAGGTGCGCTTGGGGCCGCAGCCGTGAAACGCCCGGAAGCTGATTTTACTGCCGGTGGAAAATATGCGGATGTTTTCTCAAATTTTGAGACCTTCCTCACGCTCAGCCAGACGTTTGAGGATCTTGGTGTGGCCGCTTACAAAGGCCAAGCCGGTAATCTCATTGAAAATGGCGATATTCTAACCGCTGCCTTGCAAATTCATTCTGTCGAAGCCCGCCACGCGGCGGCTGTTCGCCGGATTGGTGGCAAGAAGGCTTGGGATTCAGCCTTCGACGAGCCGATGACCAAAGAAGCGGTTCTCGCAGCCGCAAAGCCATTCCTCAAGGCGTGACTTGAGCCAACTCTATCGCTCGCCGTTATGACAATTGGCGGGCCGTACAGAAGGGACATAACTTAGTCGACTGAAAGGAAATATTATGAAACGAGCAATGACACTTCTTACCAATATCACTTTGGCAGCCGCCATCCTTGGCGGCGCGGCTGCCCCGGTTGCTGCGGGTCCGCTTCCTGTTCCGATGGCAAAGCCGGTAGTGAGCGACGTCGTCAACATCGAACACCGCCAACGCTTTGAACGACAAGGCAACCGCGTCTTTTTGAATGGTAACCGCGGTTACCGGCAACAGCGGCGCGGCTATCGTCAGTATAATGGATTCTGGTTTCCGGCAGCGGCATTTTTCGGTGCGGTGATTATCGGCCAAGCGCTTGATGGAAGACGAGTGGGAAACGGGTATAACGCACATGTTGAATGGTGCTTGAACCGTTATCGGTCCTACCGTATTTCAAGCAATACGTTCCAGCCTTACAACGGCGGCCGTAGGATCTGTTATTCACCTTACGACTAAGTCGTGGGTTGAAATGAGAGTTATGAGGCGTCGCCAGAACACTGGCGGCGCTTTTTTTACGGGAAAAGCATTGCGATTCCCGACCAGCCATCTTGAACCGGTTGTCAAGAAGCATCTTCCGACAAAAAGAAACGCAGCATCTCCGCCGATGCGTCCGGCCCATTTGGATCGGTGTAGCTGCCGTCAGTACTGCCGCCTGACCATGCGTGGCCGGCGCCTTTGATAAGCCATTTCTCGACGGTCGGCGCTCCATCTTTGCCGCTTCTTATGGTGCGGGTATAGCTGCGCCCGCCGGGCGTTGCCGCCGTTTCAGAGGCGGTGGTTTTTGTGCCAGGATACTGTCTTGCGTCAGCGATCTTGTCCGCATTTACCGGATGGACGGTTTTGTCGGCGTCACCATGAAAAACAATCGTGCGCAGCTGGGGCTGCGGCCCGGCTTTTGACGGATCGCCTCGCATCGCGCCAAACGCGGACATAACGTCGTTGGCGGACTGATAGGGCAGTCCGGAATGCACACCGATCCCGGAGTAAAGTTCCGGATAGGAGGCGCCCATAACCATCGCCATCGCCCCGCCGGCAGATAGTCCGGCGATAAAAATCCGTGTCGGATCAATCTTATGCTCGGCGGAAATCTCTTGCGTGATGCCGGCAAGTATGGCGGGCTCGCCTGCGCCATGCTGCTGATCGCCCGGATTGAACCAATTCCAGCAGACGGAAGGATTGGCTCTCTTCGTTTGAACCGGATACGCAACGAGCATGCCAAACTCCTCCGCTAGCGCGTTCATGCGCGTGCCGGCGGCAAAATCATCGGCGTCTTGCGTGCAGCCATGCAACATCACCAGAAGCGGTCGCCGTTCCTGTGGCTGATGCGCTGGAACGTAGAGCTTGTAGTCACGCTTGCCAGCATGGCAGGAAAACTGCTTTGTGAGAAATTGAGCACCATTCGACAGGTGTGGTGAGGAAGGGGTTTTACCCGCGTTTACCATGCGCCCTTCTTGCCCGCGCTGCCGGAGATTTCGCAAGGTCTTGACCGACTCGCCGAGAGGATGGCGCTGGCGCGATTCATCCGGCTTGGCGCGCTTGCCAGTCAGCGCCTGCTGAATTTCTGCCGTCGCATCCGCAACGCGACCGGATCGAGTCATCCGCAGGGCGGACGCCAAGGCATTCTTTATGTCAAAGTTCATTTTGCAGGGCCTCCAATACGAAGTGAGCGGGATTGCCGTTCAATTAATCCGCCCCGATAAGGCGGCTTTCACGTCTTTGCCCGCATGCAGAGCGCCGAGCACTGTGATGGACTGAATTGTTTCGAGCGCCAATGACGGCGGCACATCATCGGCGATGGTCACCAGCCCAAGCACTTTAATGCTGAGGCTCTCACCGGAGGCCTTCACGGTCTCCAGATCCGCTCTCGTGTAGCGGCGCAGGCCAAGATCAAGCGTCTGGCGCACAATGAGCTTCCTCGCCTGTTCAGCGTGACTGTTCAGTAAATTTCGGATTGCCATGCGGATCAGATCGGTGCGGTTGGAATAAAAGCCGTCCTGCACCAAGAGATCGATATGTCCAAGGTCAACATAGCCGAGATTGATCGTAATCTTCTCGCTGTCACTTGAGCGTTCATTAGTACGTTGGATATCTGCAGCCATTACCAATTTCCATCTACATGGATGGTATATGGATGTTTTTTGATGAGTGTCAATGTCCAGCCGTGAAATTTCATCTGCACGAGCAACTCAGAAATTCAGTTGCCGCAACGAAACCTGACGCGAGATTACTTTTTTGGAACATTGATGTGGGGAAGCCGCGCCATCGCCTCGTCAGCGCCTTGGTCCCGATGCAACACGCCCTCGCGAAAAACTTTCTTCGCTGCATCCTCTTTGAGCTTTGGGTCGACGGGAACAGGATTTTCGCTGCTCTCGCTCTGAATTCCACCATTGTCTATTTCTAAACCCCTTTGCTGATCGGGCGAAGCCATGCCCGCAAGCTCCTCAAACTGGGTTTCTTTGGGTGTTTTAGAGGTCATTGCGATGTTCCTTTTCAAGACGTAAGCAGCCGCAACTGACTATTTGCGGCTGCTTCCCGCAACCACGCCCGCCATAAGCGCACTAAGCAGCAATGTAGTTTTTTGGTCCTTGAACAACGTATGCACTTCTTCGCTCAAGGTACGATTGGCGAGGCTGTGATCCGTTGGAATGAACCGGCGGCGACGTGTTGATATCCTTAAAAGCACCAAAGATAGCGCGGCAAACAACAACAAGGTTGCTGCCACAATCAACGGCGCACCGACGGGCCCAACTATTGGTCGGACGTAGACGAAAAGCGCCCAAAGCCCGCATACGAAGGCGCCGAGGATACATAATCCGGCAAATCCCAAGCCGACAGCGGCAACGGCAATTTTGCCGATTGCCCTGCGTCCATGACGGGCCAGGCGTTTTTCAGCCAGCGTAGTCGCTAACGTGAGCAGGTTCCGTACCATTAGCGCGACAACAAACGACCGCCGATATAGCCAATGCCGAGCGCGATAAGCACTGCGGTCACGGGCTGTTCTTCGATCTTTTGTCCGGCTGCCCTTACGGCTTTATCGCTTTCCGAAGAGGCGCTGCGATAGAGTTCGCGCGCGCGCTCATCGACTTGTCCTAACAAGCCTTGCGCACCATTGGCTGCACTTTGCGCACTACTTGCCGCGCTATCCTTCAAATGAGACAGCAGGTTCGTGACATCAGTTTTCAATGCAGCAAGGTCATCGCGCATTGCGGCAAGGTCTGAATCGGTGGCTTTGGCATTCATGGTCTAAACTCCTATTTGTTATTGAGAAACGTTCGACGGGGACCCGCCATTCCGCCTTGCGCATGTGTGACAGATCCCGCCTCTGCGTTTCCGGTGCCAAACCTAACGCGCGACTTCAGCATTGGTTCCAAAATAAGTTTGAAGCTAAACCGCTTGAGGTGATTTTCGTTGGATGGCCACGTTGCGAGGTGCGGGTTCCCGTCCGAACACATCAACATCCCATGTCGGTGTCGATCATGCGGAACTTAGCGTGAATTGGGACGTTTACTTTACTCAAACAGACGGGCGACGGGAGCTCTGCCTCCATTTTATACGTGCCCATCGGCATCACTTTTCAATGAAAGTCAGTGCACATGCGCCAAAAAATTAGAAAAGCAGTTTTTCCAGTCGCAGGACTTGGAACCCGGTTTCTTCCTGCCACCAAGGCGATTCCGAAGGAAATGCTCACCATTGTAGATCGGCCGGTTATTCAAATGGCGGTAGATGAGGCTAGAGAGGCAGGCATCGAGCATTTTGTCTTCGTCACCGGGCGCAACAAGAGCGCTATCGAAGATCATTTTGATAAACAAAGCGAGCTTGAGGCGACGCTCCGTATGCGAGGCAAGTCCGAAGAGCTTGAAATGCTCGAAAAGGATTTGCCAAGCGCCGGACAAACAAGCTTCACACGTCAACAGGAGCCGCTGGGTCTTGGTCATGCGGTTTGGTGCGCGCGCAATATCATCGGCAACGAGCCTTTCGCGCTGCTGTTGCCGGACATGGTGATGAAATCAGAGCCTGGATGCCTGAAACAAATGATGGATATGTACGACGATCAAGATGGCGGCAACGTTATTGCGGTCGAAAAAGTATCGTGGAAAGATGTCAGCCGCTACGGCGTTGTCGGCTTCTCGCCCAGTGAAGGAGCGGCGCTCGCTTTAACGCAAATGATTGAAAAGCCGGCCCGTGAAATCGCACCTTCCAACTATATTATTTCGGGCCGTTATATCCTGCAGCCGCAAATTTTCGACAAGATCGAGGCAGTGCCGGCGGGCGCGAACGGTGAAATTCAATTGACCGACGCTATGATCGCATTGATGTCAGAACAGCCATTCTGGGGCTGCAAATTTGAAGGAACGACTTATGATTGCGGTGATAAACTCGGATTTCTCCTTGCCAACGCCGCCTATGGATTGATGCGGGAAGATTTGGCTCCGGCCTTCAGGGCCGGGCTGGAAAAACTGCTGCAGAAGAATCCCGAACGTGACAGCGATGTCGGCGCGGCTTTATACGACGTGTCAGGCTCGCCCGTGATCCGGAAAATTCGCCCGCCTACGGTGACGCCCGGTGAAGGGGCGGCTCTTTCATAAATCGTTCTTTTACAATAACACAGCAAAAAAGACGGGTCAGTTGATCCGTCTTTTTAATATGCCGGAACTGGTTCGTCCAAGGAGTATACTAGACACTCTTTGCCGAAGGACTCGACTGCACTTGAACCACAGCATTCTCATCAATGCTTTCGAGCTTGGTCAATTCCACGATGGCGGTTCCGACATCGCTCAGCCTGGAGCCTCCACCTGTCATGCTTTCGCTGGCGGCAACTTCCAAATCCTTGGAGTTTGCTTCCCAGCGCTTCAAGACGGTCATCTTCTGCTCCGGTGTCAGGGAGTTCGTTTTCACCACGTCCATCGGATTGGTAAAAATGCTCTCCGGGGTGAGGAGAGCTTGGTCATAGTCTTTTGCAGAATACATGCCATGCTCCTTAATACAAGATCGGTCAAAAT
>JANOYJ010000105.1:0-7285 GCA_031428815.1 Phyllobacterium sp. | reverse complement strand
CCCAAAGGGCCGTCTCGAAGGACGCACTGTTTTCTGAGGTGCGGATTGCATGAACAGGTTACAAACTGCGCTACCCCCGCCCAAATCCCCCCGCTGTCGGCGTCGTCACGATCACCGATTCGCCCGGCTCCAACACCGTCTGATCACAGGCCCGCAGCATCTGAACTGTTCCGTCCTTGCGGCGCACTTGTGTCATGCCGAGTTCGCCATTGCCGCCGCCGTCCAAGCCTTCGGGCGGGCGGTTGCGGTGGGAGGAGAGGATGGCGCAATCCATGGGTTCGAGGAAACGTAAGGTGCGCTTGGTGCCGTCGCCCGCTTTGAACTTCCCCTTGCCGCCGGAACCCTCACGGATATGGAAATCCTCAAGCAGAACCGGGAAGCGCATTTCGAGGATCTCGGGGTCGGTGAGGCGCGAATTGGTCATATGCGTATGGACGCCGGACGTGCCGTTAAAGCCGCGCCCATTGTTCATCCGCCCCGCCGGGGAGCCGGAGCAGATGGTCTCGTAGTACTGGTATTTCTCATTGCCGAAGGTCAGATTATTCATCGTGCCCTGCGCATTGGCGATGCTGCCGAGCGCGGCGAACATGGCGTTCGTGACATGCTGCGAGGTCTCGACATTACCGGCCACGACCGCCGCCGGATACTCAGGCCGCAACATACAGCCATCGGGGATGATGATATTAATCGGGCGCAGGCACCCGGCATTCATCGGGATATTGTCCTCGACCATGACCCGGAATGCATAAAGCACGGCGGCGCGGGTGACTGGTTCGGGGGCGTTGAAGTTGTTTTTCATCACAGGCGATGTGCCCGTGAAATCCACCGTCGCCTCGCGTCTGGCTCGGTCTACCGTGATCTTGACCTTGATGATTTGGCCGGTGTCGGTCGGGTAGGAATATTCCGATACATCCGGAAGGCGTTCCAAGACACGGCGGACGCTCTCGGCGGCGTTGTCCTGCACATGGCCCATATAGGCGGTGACCGTGTCGAGGCCGAAATGGTCGACCATTTTGCGCAATTCCGCGACGCCCTTCTCATTGGCCGCGATCTGCGCCTTAAGGTCGGCGACATTCTGATGAACGTTGCGCACCGGATAGGGATGGTTGGTCAGAACCTCGACCAGTTCCTTCTCCTGAAACACGCCCTTGGACACGATGCGGAAATTATCGATGAGAATGCCTTCCTCATCAACGGAAGTCGCGAGCGGCGTCATCGAACCCGGTGCGGTACCGCCGACATCGGCATGGTGACCACGCGAGGCGGAGTAAAACAGGATTTCCTTGCCGTCATCGTCAAACACCGGCGTTACCACAGTAATATCCGGCAAATGCGTGCCGCCATTATAGGGGGCGTTGAGGGCGAAGACGTCGCCGGGGTGAATGTCGCCCGCATTCAGATTGATGATCGCCTCAACCGAACGGTCCATCGAGCCGAGATGCACAGGCATATGCGGCGCATTGGCGACAAGCGCCCCGTCCTTGTCGAAGACAGCGCAGGAGAAATCAAGCCGCTCCTTGATGTTCACCGAATAGGCGGTGTTTTGCAGCGTCACGCCCATTTGCTCGGCAATCGACATGAAGAGATTGTTGAACACTTCGAGCATGATCGGATCGGCATGGGTGCCAATGGCCCCGGCGCGTTGCTTGGCTTCATGACGGCTAAGCAGGATGTGATTTTTCGATGTGATTTCTGCGAGCCAACCCGGCTCGATGACGACGGTTTGATGCGGCTCAATGACAAGAGCAGGGCCTTTGATGATGTGGCCGGGGGAAAGCTCACTGCGCCGGGCTATCGACGCATCAAGCCATTGATTGCCACAGAACATTTCGCAAGATTGCGCGGCGCTAAATGGTTCAGCGGAATTGACCGGCAAATCGCTTTCCATGCCCCCGGTATCGCGGCCGTCTTCGGCCTCAACCTCAACAGCTTCGATGACGACGGGCTTATTCGGGTAGATGAAGCCGAACTGGGCCTTATGGGATGCTTCAAATTCCTTGAGCGCTTTGTCGAATGAGGCATGGCCGAAGCCGACCGGAAGTGCCGTATCGGTGCCGTCGTAGCGCAGATGCAAGACGGGCTTGGAGGAAATGTCTGAGGCTGGAACGCCTTGGCCTGCCAATTCATCGCGAACGATTGTTTCCAATCGCGCAAGCACTGCGGTCAGCTCACCCCGCGTCTCTTCGCCGTGCGGCTTGATGAGTGCCTGTTGGCGGGAGGCGAACAGGCGGGAAAGGCCAATGCCATAGGCCGAGAGCAGGCCGGAATAAGGATGAATGAGAACCGATTCCATACCCAACGCATCAGCGACGAGACAAGCGTGCTGACCACCCGCGCCACCGAAACAATTGAGCAGATACCGCGTGACATCGTAGCCGCGCTGCACCGAGATTTTCTTGATGGCATTGGCCATGTTCTCGACGGCAATCGTGATGAAACCCTCCGCCACTTGTTCCGGTGTCTGGCCGGTGCCGACTTCCTTGGCCAAGGCGTCAAATTTCTTGTGGACTGCCTCAGTTTCGAGCCGTTGGTCCTGACCCTTGCCGAAGATGGCGGGAAAAAACTCCGGGCGTAATTTCCCCGTCATAACATTGGCGTCGGTCACCGTAAGCGGCCCACCTCGCCGGTAGGCGGCAGGGCCGGGATTAGCACCGGCGCTATCCGGGCCTGCACGGAAACGTCCGGCCTCGTAATGCAAGATGGAACCGCCGCCCGCTGCAACGGTATGTATGCGCATCATCGGTGCGCGGACACGAACACCGGCTACTTCGGTGTCGAAGGCGCGTTCATAGTCGCCATTGTAATGCGCGACATCGGTTGATGTGCCGCCCATGTCAAAGCCGATGACGCTGTCGAATCCCGCCAGCTTTGCCGTTTGCACCATGCCGACAACGCCGCCAGCGGGACCGGAAAGGAGCGCGTCCTTGCCTTGGAACAGTTCTGCCGCAGTGAGGCCACCAGACGACATCATGAACATTAGCTTGGGGCCACTTTTTCCATCAGAGACGCCGAGTTCACCCGCCACCTGTTCAACATAGCGGCGCAAGATGGGCGAGAGATAGGCATCGACAACTGTGGTGTCGCCACGCCCGACCAGTTTGGCCAAGGGCGAGACCTTGTGGCTGACGGAGATTTGGCCGAAGCCGATTTTGGTAACTAATTCCGCCAAGGCCGATTCATGGTCAGGAAATTTCCAAGCGTGCATGAGAACGATGGCAACTGCGTCGATACCATCCGCCTTCGCCATCCTTATTTGCGCCTCAACACCTTGGACATCGATGCTACGCTCAATTGTTCCGTCCGCACGAACGCGTTCGTCAACTTCAATGACGCGCTCATAGAGCTGCTCGGGAAGGATGATTTCTTTCGCAAAAATGTCAGGTCTGGCCTGATAGGCGATCCGTAAGGCGTCGCGAAACCCCTTGGTGATGAGGAGAAGGGTTCGGTCGCCCTTGCGCTCCAACAGGGCATTGGTCGCAACCGTGGTTCCCATGCGCACCTCACCGACCAAGCCGACGGGAATTGCGGCACCGGATGCGATGCCCAAATGGTCTCGAATGCCTTGAATAGCCGAATCGCGATAGGCTTCGGGGTTCTCTGAGAGCAGCTTTCTGGCATGAACTTGGCCTTTTGGATCGCGCCCAATGACGTCCGTGAACGTGCCTCCGCGATCAATCCAGAAATCCCACTTACCGCTCATTTTGCTTTCCTTATGAATTTCTACTTCTTAAGCGTTGTTATTCAGGTCTTTCAAGCACCAGAAGTGGCGTGATGAGGTCGAATGGAACTAAAATCGATTAGTGCGCGTTAAGCCATTGGAAAATTGTTGCAGTGCCACATTTTGCTACAACTCTGCCACATTCCATTGTAATTGAGGCGCAACGGCACAAAGTCGTTTCTGGAGGTGTTAAAATGAAGAAGTTCCTTATCCTTTTCGCATCGGTGTCCGCTCTCGCGCTCGCTGGCTGTGGCAAAGAAGAAAAAAAGGCCGATGCTCCTGCTGCGGCTCCTAAGGTTGAAGCGCCTGCTGCCCCTGCGGCAGAGCCTGCAAAGCCAGCTGCTGAAGCTACGCCTGCTGCACCAGCCGCGCCAGCTGCAGATGCTATGGCTCCAGCTGCAGATGCTATGGCTCCTGCTCCTGCGATGGACCCTGCTGTTGCCGCAACGATCGAACAGCTGAAAGCCGGTGCTGCTGCAATGACTGCTGAGCAGAAGACTGCTGCTCTCGCATCTGTTCGCACTGCTGCGGAATCCGCAGCAAAAGCTTCCGGTGCTGCCGAAGATGCCGTGAAGGCTGCTGCTGATGCTGCCGAAGCCGCTGCAAAGACTGCACTCGGTATGTAATTGTTTCGATTTTTTCGAGACTTCAAACCGGTCGGGGGCAATTCCGGCCGGTTTTGTTTTTAGGGTTGCCAACGATTTGGATATGAATTCCGTCATTGCTGTTTCTCATATTCATTTGCGCATGCGAAAATATCATTTCGAATGATGTTTTCATCAAGAACTCTGTCTCGATTTTGCCGTCCTCATTGTTTAGTGTCTGCCTATGTCGATTTGGTCGCGCCTTGCTGAGCTTCTCAGCACCATTACCTCCAACGCACTTTCCAGTGTGATTGAAGCCGTTCGTTCCGTGTTTTCCGGTGACCCGGAAACACGCCGACGGGTCGCGTTTTCCGTGGCGCTGATTGCGCTTTCTGCAAAGATGGCCAAGGCGGATGGTCTGGTCAGCCATGAAGAGGTCAACGCTTTTCAGGATATTTTCCACGTTCCGGAAAAAGAACGGCGCAATGTTGAGCGGCTGTATAATCTGGCGAAGCAGGATATGGCCGGGTTTGAGCATTATGCTGGAATGCTTGCAAACCTTTGCAACGGGGAAGCGGCCTGCACGACGTCGCTTGAAGATGTGCTGGACGGATTGTTCCATATCGCCAAGGCGGACGGGTTTATCCACGAGGGTGAGCTGTTTTTTCTTGAAACCACGGCCGGCATTTTCGGCATCAGTGAGCCGAGATTTGCAACGATCCTGTCGCGCCATGCGGTGACCGGGCAGCCGGATCCCTACGTTGTTTTGGGTATTGCGCATGGAACAGCCTTTGGTGAAGCGCAGCGCATTTGGCGGGAACTTGTCAAAGAGAACCATCCGGACCGGCTGGAGGCTCGCGGTGTTCCAAAGGAGTTCATCGCCATTGCCAATGACCGTATCCGCGCGATCAATGCCGCTTGGAACATTTTGTCACCTGAGTTGAAGCGGGTCGAGCTTGTTCAAGGCTGACCATCGGGGCGCAGTTGTTCGCCCTTCGCCGAATTTCGGTGAGCGCAAGGATGGCAAACACCTTAATACCATCATTCTACACTATACTGGCATGACATCAGGCCAAGGTGCTGAGGATTGGCTTTGCACCGATGAGAGCCAGGTGTCGTCGCATTATCTGGTGCACGAGGACGGTCGTGTGGTGCAGATGGTACGGGAAAGCGACCGCGCTTGGCATGCGGGCAAGAGTTTTTGGGCCGGTGAGCGGGATTTGAATTCGGTGTCGATCGGCATTGAGATCGTCAATTGCGGTCATCAGCTTGGTTATGACGACTTTCCTGAGGTCCAGATTACTGCTGTGATCAAGCTCTGCCGGGGTATCATCCGCCGTCACAGAATTGTGCCGGAACGCGTCTTGGCGCATTCGGATATTGCGCCGGGACGCAAGGTTGATCCGGGTGAGAAGTTTCCTTGGGGTATTCTGGCGGCCAAGGGCGTTGGTCATTATGAAGTGCCCACACCGATCAAAGGCGGGCGGTTTTTGTCGTTGGGCGATGAAGGGCAACCTGTTGAAGCCTTGCAGTCGATGCTCTCTCTATATGGTTATGAGGTTCCGATCACCGGTGTGTATGACGCGGCCACAATGCGGGATGTCAAGGCGTTTCAACTGCATTTCAGACCACAGCAAGTGGACGGCATCGCTGATTTTTCGACGATTGATACATTGCATCGGTTGCTCAAAAACCTCAAAAAACCAATAGTTTGATGCGTTTTCATGCGGTTTTGTCACATTTTGTAACCAAATGTCATCTGCCGCGCCATATTTTGGCAACGGTTTGCCTTCAAACGGCGGTTTCCTCTCCGTCACCATCCTTCGGTTGTGACGGGTCCGATTAACAGGCGGTCAAACCGAAATATCCGCCTCACGAAGGTTTCTCTCATGAAATTGACACTATTCGCGGCTCTTGCCGCCGTTGCTATTGCTATGACTTCTGCTGCCCCAAGTTTTGCCAAAAGCCCCTATGACCGGATCATCGCCAAATATGCCAGCACCTATGGTGTGCCGGTTTCTCTCGCCCATGCCGTTGTTCAAATCGAGAGCAATTACATTCCTTCCCGCCGTGGTCATGCCGGTGAGATCGGCTTGATGCAGGTGAAATTGCAGACGGCGCGTGGCATGGGTTATCGCGGTTCGGCCAAGGACCTTTACAATCCAGAGACCAATATCCGCTATGGCATGGCCTATCTTGGCGGTGCCCGCAAACTCGGCGGCAACTCGGTCTGCGGGACGATCCTCAAGTATAATGCGGGACATTTTGCCAAGCGGATGAACCCGACCTCAGCCAGATATTGCGCCAAGGTAAAGGCACAGATGCGCAGTTAATCGCGCTTGCCCTTGCGTTTTCATTCATGAACGCCTTTAAGGGCAACGCCAGCTGGCCGGGCGGCCGCATTGTCCATCTGCCGAAAGGCGGACAATGAGGAAAGTCCGGGCTCCACGGAAAAACGGTGCCGGTTAATGGCCGGCGGGGGCGACCCCAGGGAAAGTGCCACAGAGATTGAACCGCCCGTCTTTGCCCCTCGGGTAAAGGCGCGGTAAGGGTGAAAAGGTGGGGTAAGAGCCCACCGCGCGAGCGGCAACGTGAGCGGCATGGTAAACCCCACCGGGAGCAAAACCGAATAGGGACACCGCGCCATGGGCAACCATGGCAGGCCTTTCCGGCTGAGAGTGTCCGGGTAGGTTGCGTGAGGAAGGCGGCAACGCCTTTCCAAGATGAATGGCCGCCACGTTTGAGGCGCAAGTCTCAGGCCATACAAAACCCGGCTTACAGGCCGGCTGGCAATTTTTGTTCAAGGCAAGGTTCCTCGTTATCGCGCCTGCTTTCGCATCCGATCATTGATGTGCCCACGGAAACAGCGGGACGCGGCCCTACGCCGCTTTGATGTTCTAAGAAGGGTGGCGCTCCGCGCCCCGCCTGCTCAGGCTATGCTCAACCACGGTGCCCGCGGGTATCCACCCGCTTGGCCCGGCGC
>JANOYJ010000104.1:0-11965 GCA_031428815.1 Phyllobacterium sp. | reverse complement strand
CTACACGGTGAAATCCGGTGCCATGGCAATGTCGGGCGAGACGCGGGTGTTGGCGAACTAAAATTCGCCCGGCCAACTCGACATTTTCAAAATTACACCTATATCCCCTCGTACGGGCGTTCTGCTCAGCAGTCCAATTTTCGGCTTCAGGAGCTTCTCATGACGATTTCCACCGGCGATCAATTGCCCGACGCGACATTCAAAATCCGCGTGGATGGCGAGTATGCCGACGCGACCACCAAGGACGTCTTTGCAGGTAAGAAAATCGTGCTGTTCGCTGTGCCGGGTGCTTTTACGCCAACTTGCTCGATGAACCACCTTCCGGGCTTCTTGGAAAATCGCGACATCATCTTGGCCAAGGGTGTTGATGAGATCGCGGTCGTCGCGGTGAATGACCATCATGTGATGAAGGCGTGGTCGGAAGCCTCTGGCGGCAAAGGTAAGATATCGTTCCTCGCCGATGGCGCGGCGACGTTTACCAAGGCGCTCGGTCTTGATTTGGATATGGGCCCGCTCGGACTTCGCTCCCAGCGCTATTCGATGATCGTGGACGACGGTGTCGTCAAAACGTTCAATCTGGAGCAAGGTCGAGGGACCGAAGCCTCAGGCGCAGCGACCATCATTTCGCAGCTCTGACTTTCCGCGCCCCAAGCCAATGCGGCCTAGGGTGATAAACCGGCGGCGGACGGGGATAGATCTGTGGATAGTGTCAGGGCTTCAGGGTGACTTAAACGGTGCCAAAGCCTGACGCGCCAGCTCATCGCAGCGCTCGTTTTCGGGGTGTCCGGCATGACCTTTAATCCAATGGAATGTGACGTCGTGCGCTGAGCGGGCTTCGTCCAGTTCTTGCCAGAGTTCCATGTTCTTGACCGGCTTTTTAGCCGCCGTGCGCCAGCCGTTTTTCTTCCAGCTATGGATCCAAGTCTTGATGCCGTCGCGCAGATAAGATGAGTCGGAATAAAGGTTTACGACGCATTTCTCTTTCAACACTTCAAGCGCCTTGATCGCCGCCATCAGCTCCATTTGGTTGTTCGTGGTCAGCGCCTGCCCGCCGGAAAGCTCGCGTTCCTTGCCATTCCAGCGCAAGATCGCGCCCCAGCCGCCGGGGCCGGGATTGCCCGAACAGGCCCCGTCCGTGAAAATATCGATATGTTTCAAGGACATAGTTAAATGACCAACCCATAGTCCGACGCATCTTTCACCGAGCGGTGAAATCGCATTTTACGGACATATTCGAGCGGGTCTTTCTTGACCACCATCGCGCCATCCGGCGTGTTCAACCAGTCGAAAAGCCGGGTCAGCATGAACCGCAAGGCGGAGCCTCGCGCCAAAAGCGGCAACGCCTCGACCTCCTGCGGCGATAATTTCCGCTTACTTTGATAGCCCGCCAATAGCGCCCTGCCCTTGGTCAGATTGAAGGCATGGTCCTTTTCGAAGCACCAGGCATTGAGGCAGACAGAGAGGTCGTAGGTCAGTAAGTCATTGCAAGCAAAGTAGAAATCGATAATGCCGGAGAGCTTCTCTCCGAGAAAAAATACGTTGTCTGGAAAAAGATCAGCATGACAAATGCCGAGGGGCAAAGTCTTGGGCCAATGTTGCTCGAGGTCCACCAGATCAGCTTCCACCTCTTTGGCCAAACCTTTTTCGACCTCGTCAGCGCGGTCGCGGGCTGCGTTCCAAAGCGGTCGCCAATCCTGCACTGTCAGGCCATTTTTTCGTGTGATATCAAAGCCTTCACCGGCCAAATGCAGTTCTGCCAGCGCCTCACCAACCGCCTTGCAATGTGCCACAGTCGGTCGGCGCATCCACATGCCTTCGAGAAATGTGACAATCGCCGCAGGCCGTCCGGCCAATTCGCCGATACTCGCACCATTTTTGTTATGCACCGGCGTCGGACAGGAAATACCGCGTGAGACCAGATGATCCATGAGCCCGAGGAAAAACGGCAGATCAGCCGCATTCACCCGCTTTTCATAGAGCGTCAAAATGTAGGAGCCGCGCTCCGTATGCAGAAGAAAATTGGTGTTCTCAACGCCTTCGGCAATGCCTTTGTAGGAAAGCAAGCCGCCTATGTCATAATCCGCCAGAAAAGCTTCCAGCTCGGTCTCGTTAATGTCCGTATAGACAGCCATGTCTTACGCCCCGTTCACAAACGCCATGTCGGCCTTGGTCAGTTCCACATCCCGCAATGTCCTAACCACTGGAAAATCCTCAGTTTCTTCGATCGTGATCGCAAGTTCGACCTGCACATCGAACCGCTTCCTAAACGCATCAATGATCTCATCAACGATGATTTCCGGCGCAGATGCGCCTGCCGAAAGCGACAATACAGCGATGTCATGGATATTTTCCCATGGTATTTCCGACGCCCGCTGCACCAGCAACGACCGAACCGCCCCTGCCCGTTCGGCGACTTCGACAAGGCGTTTGGAATTGGATGAATTCGGTGCACCAACGACGAGAAACAAGTCCGTTCCGGGTGCCGCTGCCTTCACCGCGTCTTGGCGATTGGTCGTGGCATAGCAGATGGATTCAGCGGATGGTGCGGTGAGATTTGGGAATCGGGACTGCAAAACCGCAATGATTTCAGCGGTATCATCGACGGAGAGCGTTGTTTGCGTCACAAAACCGAGATTGTCGGGATCATCCGTGGTGTAGCGCGAGGCCTGCTCGACGGTTTCGATCAAGCTCACCGCGCCGTCTGGCAGTTGTCCCATTGTGCCGATGACTTCCGGGTGCCCCTCGTGGCCGACAAGCAGGACATGACGGCCGCGTTTATGGTGCAGCATGGCTTGCTTATGGACTTTTGAGACCAGTGGACAGGTCGCGTCCAAGAAGAAGAGGTTTTTGTTGATGGCGTCGGCAGGGACCGATTTCGGCACACCATGGGCGGAGAAGACCACCGGGCAATCGCGATGCTCGGCGGGCACTTCATCCAGTTCCTCGATGAAGATTGCGCCCCGCGCTTGCAGGCCTTCGACAACATAGCGGTTATGCACGATTTCGTGGCGGACATAGACCGGTGCGCCATGCTTCTTCAGCGCCAGCACAACGATCTGGATTGCCCGGTCGACACCGGCGCAAAAGCCGCGCGGGCCGCAGAGGCGGATCGTCAGGTTTGGCCTTTGAGAAGTCGAAGCGTTCATGGGCTGGATTTGGCTGTTCGACCGGCGGGTGTCAAGCACTGGCGGTCATAGGTTTCTTGCGGAACACCAAGACGCCCCAAACACCGATAAGCGCAGCGGCAAGGCCATACCATGTCATGGCATATTGAAGATGGTTGTTCGGGAGAATGACCAACGTTGTTCCAGCGATGGGCAGCGTTCCCGCCTTTGAGGTCGGCCAAGCGTCGACGAAGAAAGGTAGTAAATTGTCGGGCGCAATTGCTGCATTTACAGCCATGCCGGAAAGATCTTTCCAATACCAAATGTTTGATTTCGGATCATTTTCCGGCGTGATGGATGAAGGTTTACCGGCAAGCGGATTTCGGGCGAGGCCGGTGAGATTAACCGCGCCGCTCAACTGGGAGCCCGGACGCTTGGCGGGGTCGCGCAAGTCATAGGGCACGAAACCGCGGTTAAACATCAGGAAACGGCCATCGGCCAATTGCAAAGGTGCATAGACGTTCCAGCCGCTTTGGCCGCCAAAGGTCGAGAGGAAATATTGTTCGCTCTGGTTTTGAAATGTGCCGGTGAGGGTCACCGGATAATAATCGACGTCGCCGGTTTCCGTGAAGCGTTGCTCGACGGCGTCGAGGGTATCCGGCGCGGCGGCCATACGACTTTCAATGGATGAAATGAGCGCATCCTTCCATGCGAGACGCTGGACCTGCCAAGTACCGAGCGCCAGCAGAATGGCAAGGCCGATAAGCGTCGCGAGATGGAGGCCCCGGCGAGTAGGATTTGCCTGTGCGCTCATAACCCGCCCCGGTCAATCTGCCCGAGTGCCGCTTTATTGCGGAACTGCAGGGCAATTAAGATGCCTTTGACCCAGCGCAGCGCGAACAATGAGAGAAATATCGCGAGTGGTATCCAGAAGATGAAATGCAGCCAGAGCGGCGGGCTGTAATTGATGTCGGTCCAGAGCGCTGCACCGACGACGACGAATCCAATGATCAGGATAACGAACGGCACTGGACCGTCACCGGCATCAATAAATGCATAATCCAGCCCGCAATTGCTGCAGCCTTTGGCAGTCGCAATATAGCCGTTGAACAGACGCCCGGTGCCGCAGCGCGGGCACTTTGCTTTGAAGCCCGCAGAAACCGGGTCGACTGGCGGATAATGTGCCTTGTCTGGTTCAGTCATCGACACGCTCCAAACGAATTGGGCGGTCACATTTATTGTGACCGCCCATCATTACGCCCTTAGCTTAAGATCAATGTCCGGCACCATGGGCAATTGGTGCACCCCATGAGGCCCATACATAGACGCAGGCGAACAAGAAGAGCCAGACAACGTCCACGAAATGCCAGTACCAAGCGGCAGCCTCGAAGCCGAAATGTTGTTTCGGTGTGAAGTCGCCCGTCGCGGCACGGAGCAGGCAAACAGCCAAGAAAATTGTGCCTATCAGCACATGGAAACCGTGAAAGCCCGTGGCCAAGAAGAATGTTGCGCCGTAAAGCGAATCTTTGAAGGCAAATGGAGCATAGGCATATTCATAGGCCTGAACGGCTGAGAAGATGACACCGAGACCGACCGTCAGGATAAGACCGTTGACCAGACCCTTGCGGTCGCCGTGCAGCAGCGCGTGATGAGCCCACGTTACTGTGGTGCCGGAAAGCAGCAGGATAACGGTGTTGTAGAGCGGCAAATGCAGGGGATCGAGCACTTCAATGCCCTTTGGCGGCCAAATACCGCCCGTATAGGCAACGCGGCTCGCTTGAATGGTTTCGCCCGGGAAGAGGCTCGCATCAAAAAAGGCCCAGAACCATGCCACGAAGAACATGACCTCGGAGGCGATGAACATGATCATGCCATAGCGCAGATGTATCGACACGACCGGTGTGTGATGGCCCTCATTTGCCTCCTTGATCGTATCCGACCACCAGCCGAACATCGTGTAGAGAACAATGGTGAGGCCGACGAAGAAAAGCCAAGGATTAGAAAGGTTTAGGCCAAACAGCGATAGCGCTCCGCCTTTGAGATATTGCATCCAGGCGACGCCGCCAATGGCCATAACCAGAGCGCCGACAGCACCGAGGAAGGGCCATGGGCTCGGATCGATGATGTGGTAATCGTGTTGCGGTTTGGCGTGCGCGTCGGCCATGTTGTTCCCCGGTATCTCTTGATTCAGGCTTTAGAGCCTAGCGTTAGCATTTACAATTGTCCCGTCGATTTTTCAATGTTTTTGGCGCTGGGCGCTTGTGCCACAGGCTTTTCGTCGGTCGATGGGAAAAACGTGTAAGAGAGGGTGATTGTGTCGAGATTTTTTAAGTCCGGTTCATTGACAATTTCCGGATCAACGAAGAACAGAACGGGCATATCTAAGGTCTGGCCGGGCTTTAGTTCGGTGTCGGTGAAGCAAAAGCATTGCAACTTGTTGAAATACGAGCCAGCAAGTTCCGGCGTTACATTGAAAGTAGCTTTGCCACGCGACGGCATTCCCAGAATATTTGTCGCGGCGTAGCTGACCTTCGCAGTCTCACCGATTTTTATTTCGACAGATCTTTGTACCGGCTGAAAATCCCAAGCGAGACCCGGCGCGACATTGGCGTCGAAGCGCACGATAATTTTCTTATCAAGTACTTTTTGCGAGGCCTGTTCGACCCGCTGCGTCGTTCCGCCATAGCCGGTAACCTTGCAAAACAGCGTGTAAAGCTCGGCAGACGCAAAAGTAACACCAATCATAGAACCGAAAAAGGCGAGACATGCCGCGGCGACAATCCAGTTGGCGCGCTGCTTTCTATCCACAAAACTATCCCCGTTTTCCACCATATCTATTACATCGGCCTTTGCAGAAGATTCGCACCAAGTTTTGCCCATGTCGACACGTAAACGATGATGACAAAAGCTGCCAACGCAAGTCCCAAAGCCATTGAGCGATTGCGCTGCGCCTTCTTCTGTTTGTCCGTTAATGTAATGCGCTCTTGTTCCATTGCCATACTCACATTGCCGCAGCGCGAAACACGAGGTTTTCTATCAACAGCGTTGCAAAAAGTCCCGAGAGATAGAGCAGCGAAAACTTGAACAGCGCTTTGGCCGGTTTCATCACGCGGTCGCTCTTTGGCATTTTGTAGACACCATAGGCGTAGTAAACGAAACCGATGCCGAGCAGGGTGGAAACTACCGCATAGGTCGTGCCACCGGTGCCCAGCACATAAGGCAGGAAGCCGACGGGCCCGACGATCAGGGAGTAGATCAGAATCTGCTTCTTCGTTGAGCCTTCACCTGCAACGTTTGGCATCATCGGAATACCGGCAGCGCCATAATCGTCTGACTTGAAAAGCGCCAGCGCCCAAAAGTGCGGCGGGGTCCAGAGAAAGATAATCAGGAACAGGACAAAACTCTCGATGCTGACGGTCCCCGTCACCGCTGCCCAACCGATCATTGGTGGGAAGGCACCTGCCGCACCGCCGATGACGATGTTTTGCGGTGTCGAGCGCTTCAGCCACATTGTGTAGACGACAGCGTAGAAGAAAATGGTGAAGGCGAGCAAGGCGCCCGCGACAGCATTGGCCATCAAGCTCAGTGTCATGACCGACAGGAGCGACAGAACGAGGCCGAAGGATAAAGCCTCACCGCCCGTTACAATCCCGGCAGGGATCGGGCGCTTCTTGGTCCGCGACATGATCGCATCGATGTCTGCATCATACCATTGGTTCAAGGCGCCCGAGGCCCCTGCCCCGACCGCAATGGCAAGGATCGAGACAAAGCCTAACACCGGAGAAATGTGACCCGGTGCCAGCATCATACCGACAAGGGCTGTAAACACGACCAGCGACATGACACGGGGCTTTAACAGCGCAAAGAAATCACCAGCTTCCGCCTCGGAAAGGCGGATGGGCGAAAGGTCTTTGTCGGCGATAAGCGTCATACCTGAATCGATCCGGTCGGTTTGCCAATGGGTTCTAAAGTATCGGGCCGCTCGAAAGCGGCCCGAATGAGATTATTTAATCCGGGGAAGCTGTTCCCACTGATGGAATGGCGGCGGCGAAGGCAATTGCCATTCAAGCGTCGTCGCACCTTCACCCCATGGGTTCGGCCCGATTTGGCGCTTCTTTGAAAAGGCTTCGAAGACGCCATAGAGGAAAACGACGACTGCAAAGGCTGACATGTAAGAGCCATAGGAGGACACTGTGTTCCAGCCCTCAAAGGCATCCGGGTAATCGATATAACGGCGCGGCATGCCTTGGAGGCCAAGGAAATGCTGCGGGAAGAAGACGAGGTTCACGCCGATGAAAGTGATCCAGAAATGCACATTTCCAATACGCTCATTGTACATATAGCCGGTCATTTTCGGGAACCAGTAATACCAAGCCGCGAAGATGGCGAATACGGCACCCATCGAGAGTACATAATGGAAATGTGCCACGACAAAATACGTGTCGTGCATCGCGCGGTCGAGCCCGGCATTGGCAAGCTGTACGCCGGTCACACCGCCGACGGTGAACAGGAAGATGAAGGCAATGGCCCAAAGCATTGGCGTGCGGAACGAAATCGAACCGCCCCACATGGTCGCAATCCAAGAGAAGATTTTAACGCCCGTCGGCACCGCGATGACCATGGTTGCGAAGACGAAATAGCGCTGCGTATCGAGTGACAGGCCCACCGTATACATATGATGCGCCCAGACCACGAAACCGACGACGCCAATCGCCACCATGGCATAGGCCATGCCGAGATAGCCGAAAATCGGTTTGCGCGAGAAGGTCGAAATGATGTGGCTGACAATGCCGAAGCCCGGCAAAATCAGAATATACACTTCAGGATGTCCGAAGAACCAGAACAGATGCTGGAACAGGATAGGATCGCCACCACCCTCCGGTGCGAAAAAGGCCGTGCCGAAGTTGCGGTCGGTGAGCAACATGGTGATGCCACCCGCCAGAACCGGCAAAGAAAGAAGCAGCAGGAAGGCTGTGATCAAGACTGACCAAGCGAACAGCGGCATTTTATGCAAGGTCATTCCCGGCGCGCGCATATTGAAAATGGTCGTGATGAAATTGATCGCACCAAGAATAGACGAAGCGCCTGCAATATGGATCGACAGAATGGCCAAATCCATGGCCGGTCCCGGCTGACCGGATGTCGAAAGCGGCGGATAAAGCGTCCAACCGCCGCCAACACCGTAACCACCAGCCGGACCTTCGACAAACATCGACAGAAGCAGCAGGATGAAAGCGGGCGGAAGGAGCCAGAAGGAAATGTTGTTCATGCGCGGGAACGCCATATCCGGCGCACCGATCATGATCGGCACCATCCAATTGGCAAAACCGCCAATGAGCGCCGGCATAACCATGAAGAAGATCATGATGAGCGCATGACCGGTGGTGAACACATTATACATGTGCTTGCCGCCATCAAGCGCTGCGTCACCTTCATAGCCATACACCATTTCGGCAAGGCCGGTAAAAAACTGGATGCCGGGATGGGCAAGCTCAATGCGCATGGCGACGGACAACAGACCGCCAATAATGCCCGCGATGATCGCGAAGATCAGATAAAGTGTGCCAATGTCTTTGTGGTTGGTGGAGTAAACCCAACGTGTCCAGCCTGAATATGGCTTGTGATCGTGTTCCGCATCGTGAGCATGTGCGTCAGCCATTTTCCTCACCCATCCTTCTCATTCAAATTCTTAATCAGTTACCGGCGACGTCGATTGTCTTGGTTTCGGAGGCGTCAGCTACCAACGCTTTATAGGCACCCGGCAAATCGGTTTTTGCGGAGGCGAACCAAGCATCATACTTTGCCTGCGACACGACGCGGATTGCGATCGGCATGAAGGCGTGGTCTTTGCCGCAAATTTCTGAACACTGGCCTAAAAACAGGCCTTCGCGTTCGGCTTTGAACCACGTTTCGTTCAACCGGCCCGGAACGGCATCAATTTTGACACCAAAGGCAGGCATGGCAAACGCGTGGATCACATCATTGCCTGTCACGATAAGCCGAACCGTTTCACCGACTGGCACCACCATTTCATTGTCCACAGTCAGAAGCGTCGGGTAAACCGTGCGATCTTCCTTGCCCGCAGCAGCACGGTCAGCGTCCAGCAGAAGGCGGGATTCGATCGAAACAGCCTCTTCGGTCTGATACTCGTAGCCCCAATACCATTGATAGCCTGTCGCCTTGACCGTAAACTTCGGCGGGGTTGGTGGCGAAAACTGCGCTGTGAGCAATTGGAATGAAGGGATTGCGATAAAAAGCAGGACGACGACCGGTCCAACCGTCCAGATCACCTCGATCAACGAGTTGTGGCTGGTCTTGGACGGAACAGGATTGCGCTTTTCGCTGAAACGCCAAGAAACGTAGAGCAATAGAAACAGCACAAACAGCGTGATTGGAATGACAAAATACAGTGTGTAGCGCTCGAACCAAGCGATTTGATCCATCATGTCGCTGGCTGAATCTTGAAAGCGATAGCCCCAATCGACTAAACCACTGGCATGCGCAGCCGTTGCGGCCAAAAAGGTGGTCAACAGTACCGCCAGAGCAAACAGCTTCTTCAATTTATGTCCCCCGCAAAAGTCTGGTGACTTTTCACTCGAATCAAACCTTGCACGCCCAAGCATGCACCGTCGAGCAATTCTAAAATCATAGAATAGCGCCTCTAGCAAGAAAGGCGAGCGATAAACGCATGCGGCAATTGTTCACGCAGCGCTTTTCGGGCCGGAATTGCCGCCGCAGTAAAGCCAAAATCGGCATGGATAGGCTTTCTTAAATGAAACCATCAATGTCTTCCCTTTTGACACTGGCTGCGGCATTTTAGATCAATGATTCGAATGGGAATGCACATGCGCCGGTCACTTCTTGTTTCAGCAGCGCTGATCGCTGCCAGCATGCTTACTCTGCCAAGTGCAGCCTTTGCCCAAGCGGCGGCGTCCGGTACGGTAAAATCCACCCATGGCGCATGGTCGATTCTTTGTGATACACCTGCGGGTGCCAAGACTGAACAATGCGCGTTGATGCAAAATGTTGTTGCGGAAGACCGGCCTGAAGTCGGGCTTTCGGTTGTTGTCATCAAGACCGCAGACAATAAAGCAAAAATCCTGCGTGTCCTCGCCCCGCTCGGCGTTCTTCTTCCTAACGGTCTTGGCCTCAACATAGACAGCAAAGACATGGGGCGCGCTTATTTCGTCCGCTGTTTCCAAGATGGTTGCTATGCCGAGGTCATTCTCGACGAACCCATGATCAAGGCGCTGGGTGCAGGAAAGTCCGCGACGTTCATCGTTTTCCAAACCCCGGAAGAGGGTATTGGCATTCCCGTTGACCTGACAGGATTCAGTGACGGGTTTGCCGCCCTGCCGTGATCCGCGCTTGCGGTTGACCCTGTTCGACCCTAAATCCGGTTCACACACATTTGCCGGAGTTTCCCATGAAGAACTTGATTGATCTTTTCGATGTCTCGAAAGACGAAGTGGCGTCGCTTGTCGGCAATGCGCTTTCCAAGGCTGATGACGGCGAACTCTTCATCGAGCATCGCCAATCTGAATCTCTGATGTTCGACAACGGCAAGCTGAAAACGGCGTCTTACAACGAGGACCGTGGCTTCGGCCTTCGCGCTGTCGCTGGAGAGGCCGTCGGCTATGCGCATTCGGGCGAGATGAGCGTTGCGGCGCTGAAGCGGGCTTCAGATGCGGTTCGCGCGGTGCAGACCGGCCATTCCGGCACCTATGCCGCCGCGCCGTCCGGCACCAATCTCAAGCTCTACGGCGATGAGAACCCGCTGCTCGGCCCCAGCTTTGAGGAGAAGGTGAAGCTCTTGCAGGAAATTGACGCGTATCTGCGCGCCAAAGACCCGAAAGTGCAGCAAGTCTCCGTCTCGCTTGCCGCAACTTATCAGCAGGTCGAAATCCTGCGCGCTGACGGACATTTCGTCCGCGATGTGCGCCCGATGGTGCGCTTTAACGTGTCGGTGGTGGTTGGCGACGGCACCAAGCAGGAATCCGGTTCCTATGGCGCGGGCGGGCGACGCGGATTTGGCGAGTTTATCGTCAGCGATGCCTGGCATTTCGCGGCTGATGAGGCGTTGCGCCAGGCCTTGGTCAATCTCAGCGCCATTCCCGCGCCCGCCGGCACGTTCGACATTGTGCTGTCTTCGGGTTGGCCCGGCGTGATGCTGCATGAGGCGGTCGGGCATGGCTTGGAAGGCGATTTCAATCGCAAGAAGACGTCGGCCTTTGCCGGTCTGATGGGCGAGATGGTGGCGTCCAAGGGCGTCACGGTCGTTGACAATGGCACAATCAATGAGCGGCGCGGGTCGCTGACAATTGATGACGAAGGAACGCCGACGAATAATACCGTGCTCATCGAAGACGGGCGCTTGGTCGGGTATATGCAGGACCGGCAGAACGCGCGGTTGATGGGCGTCGCCCCTACAGGCAATGGCCGGCGCGAATCCTACGCGCACGCGCCGATGCCGCGCATGACCAACACCTATATGCTTTCAGGCGACAAAACGCCGGAAGAAATCATCGCGTCGGTCAAAAAAGGCATTTACGCCGTCTCATTCGGCGGCGGACAGGTGGACATCACCTCCGGCAAATTCGTGTTCGGCTGCACAGAAGCCTATATGATCGAAAACGGCAAAGTCGGCGCACCGATCAAAGGCGCGATGCTCATCGGCAACGGCCCGGAGAGCATGCGGCGCATTTCGATGGTTGGTAATGACATGAAGCTCGACACAGGAATCGGCATGTGCGGCAAAGGCGGGCAGAGTGTTCCAGTCGGCGTGGGCCAGCCACATCTGCGGATGGATCAGGTGACGGTGGGCGGGACGGGGTTGTAGTAGCCTCAAGAAAACTTTAATC
>JANOYJ010000103.1:0-2078 GCA_031428815.1 Phyllobacterium sp. | reverse complement strand
CACCGCTGATCTGCGGAAGGCGCGGCTCTCCGTGATCGACGTCCAAATGTGTGTCGTCGCCAGTGAAACTGGCCATCTGCATGTAGCCTGTGACACCAGGCAATGAAATGACCACTGGATAGGGACCGCTTGCAGCAGGCTCTGCCGCGTCGATTTGGCCCAGCAAAACACGAAAAATCCACCCACGACTGTCCGGAAGGGCGTCAATCACCGGTCCTGCATCGGGCACGCAAAATGCGGGTGCTCCGTGCATGTCTTCGGGGTACAGCACCTGGAACGGTACGACACGCAGACTTGTCGCGATTAGTCCGTCTCACAGACGGCTGCACACATGCCTTAACAGCGTTTTTTAATGCACACGGGTGTGCCTAACTATTAATCGGGCCCGACTTAGCCATCACCGCCCACCCTCGATCTTGCGATGGCGTTGGTCCACGCCACCCTTGCCGTAGGGGTAATCGGGCGCGACCGGCGCGCTGGCCTCGCTGAGCTTCGCAGTTTCCTCGGCTGTCAAGTGAAGGGTTGCCGCCTGAAGATTATCGGCCAGTTGCTGCGCATTGCGGGCACCCAGGATGACCGATGTCACCGCAGGGCGGGCCGCGAGCCATGCCAGCGAAACCGCGGCGGCACTGGCATCCCGCTGTGTGGCAATCTCTTGAACGGCGCCAATGACTTTCCATGTGCGTTCATCGGCGTTGCGCGGCTTGAAGGCTTCCATCCCGCGCTCGGGGTTTTCGCCCAGCCGGGACGCACCGGTGGGCAGCACATCGCGCTTATATTTGCCAGCAAGCCAACCGCCCGCCAGCGGCGACCACGGAAGCAACCCGATCCCGGCATCCAGACAGGCCGGAACGATCTCGTGCTCGATATCGCGTGCCAGAAGGTTGTATTGCGGCTGCAGCGTGACCGGCGCCGCCCAACCCGCTGCTTTGGCAATGTAAACCGCCTTGGTGACGTGCCAGCCCAGAAAGTTGGAAAAGCCGTAATGCGCGATCTTGCCAAGGCTGACGGCGTCATCAAGAAAGCGAAGGCTTTCCTCCAACGGTGTCAGGGTGTCCCAACCGTGAAGCTGGTAAAGGTCGACCTGCTCTACCCCAAGCCGGGTCAAGGACGCGTCCAGCGCCCGCATCAGATGCCGCCGCGAATTGCCCAGGTCGTTTGGTCCCACGCCCATCGGAAACCGTCCCTTAGTGGCAATGACCACTTGCTCGGCTTCGGTTGGATGCGCGGCCAGCCAGCGGCCGATGATGCTTTCGGAGAGACCAGCACTATAGACGTCGGCGGTGTCGATGAAATTGCCCCCCGCCGCCACATATTGATCCAGCAATCGGTGCGATGTGGGTTCGTCAGCCTCGTCGCCAAATGTCATCGTTCCCAAGCACAGCGATGTGACGACCGTACCGCTGTTTCCCAGTGTTCTGTAATCCATGTCGCAATCCTCCGGTTTCCCTTGCAGTCCAGCCTGCCCGAATTGGTGCCAAACTTCAACCGCAACGGTTTTCGCGCGCTGCATAACGCTCAATGGATGGAACACTGCAAGGGTCATTGCCCGCCATTAGAACAAAATACGAACAAAAGCCTTGCGGCGTCAAGTTGACTTATGGCATGTAGCATTGGAGTCCGATATGAGCGAGCCGAAAACCAACATTGAACCCGATCCATACGAATCTGCCTGCAATGAAGTGATCGCTCTTTGTGGCGGTGACGCCCGCTCGGCAGTAAAGACTCTCCTTGTCGCTAACGCTTTCCTTGAGCAGGAACTGGCG
This sequence comes from Phyllobacterium sp., assembly GCA_031428815.1. Taxonomy (GTDB): domain Bacteria; phylum Pseudomonadota; class Alphaproteobacteria; order Rhizobiales; family Rhizobiaceae; genus JANOYJ01. The sequence continues at coordinate 312 of JANOYJ010000103.1, read as the reverse complement.
CTTGCGAAGCTTGCCGTGAGCTATGGCTATACAAGAGGATGTGGCACGCCAAGCGGAATGATCCTTTGAACTGATCGCCCTTGAGATGTGGGCAACCAAACATGTTCCGACCGACATTTCGACATTAGCTGATCTTATCCAAGCAAGATCGTCTCAGCGTCCGCTCAGGTCGCCACACCGCATGTAGAAGTCCTTTGCCGCGGATGATATCGATTGGCGGCGAGGGGTAATCACCGTCGCTATCGCCACGTTGCAGTTGTCACAGGAGTTTATAATGATCGTCGTTACCGGAGCCAAAGGCCAGCTGGGCCG
>JANOYJ010000102.1:0-9499 GCA_031428815.1 Phyllobacterium sp. | reverse complement strand
GAAAATGCCCGGGAAACTGGCCGTGTCGCGCTTGGCGTAAACAGCGACGTCGAATTCATTGCGCGCTAATTCATTGCCTTCATGCACAAGCCGGAACCGCACTTTTGCCATTTGATTTTTAGCAGTATCGGGGAGCGCGATGATTACCTCACCCAGCTCAACAACGCTGAGGCTGGATGTTTCTGCAACGGGTAAGGAGGACGTCACGCCGTTTTCCAACAGACATATCAGTTCGGTTCCGGCCGGGATTGATGCGCCGCCGGTGGCTATAGAAACGTCGAACTTGAACGAATCGCCGCTTGTTCCGGAATAATGTTTGACCTTCGGAACAATGACAATGTCGGAATTAATCGTCGAGAACTGATCGTGAAAAATGCGCGGGTTGCGGTCTATATCCAAAAGTCCGTTGGCTTCCCAATGCACATCGGTCAATTCTGTGATGACATAACCCATGATGGAAGCACGGGCGCGCATGGTCTCAATCTCGTATTTGAGATTGACAAACTGGTACCATTGAACATTGGTAATGAAGTCATCAAAGCTGCCGAAAGCGGTTTTCAGCTGATAAGTATCAAAGCGATTTTCGATGGAGTGCGGATAGGCCGCGCCATCTCCCCAGCCGGGACCGGTCTCCATCCACCAAGGCTCTGAACCATCGGCTTTGAGGAGCGCTTTCGGGTTGGGCAGACCCCAGACACCAAACTCGGACACGACCAGCGGCTCGTCACCGCGCCGCTCGGCATCGCCATGCTGGCTATAGGTCCAGTCCGCACCATTTGCGAACTCTTCTGTGAGTTTATCCCACTCGGCGCGGCGTTCCGGGACGGAGCGATAATAGTGATAATCGTTGATGTCCGACTTTACATGAAAGTTTGTGTGACAGGCGGAATTGTCGACGACAAGGCGCGTCGGATCGAGCGCTTTCAGCCAATCATAGGTCTCCTTCAACCACTGACGATGGCTAGCGTCTTCTATAACGCGCGTGCCCCAATCCTCATTGATAATCGTCCAAATTATGATCGATGGATGGTTGGAGTCGCGCCTTAGGATGCCTTGCATGGTCTCGCGCATGCGCCTTGCGGAGTTCTCCGTGAAGGTTGCAACGTTGGGAATTTCCGTCCAAATCAACATACCTAAGCGGTCAGCGACTTCGTAATAACGCGGGTCCGGCACTTTGATATGACAGCGCAGAAGGTTGAGGCCAAGCGCCTTCGCCTTCAACAATTGGTCTTCGAGAAATGCCAGTGAAGGCGGCGTGCAAATGCCTTCCGGGTAATAATCCTGATCGAGGGCGCCGCGCAGATAGAGCGCTTCTCCGTTCAAATAGAATTTTCCATCGCGTGTTTCGATGCTGCGAAAACCAAATGACTCTGTCGTGGAGTCAAGAACGTTATCGCCTCGAGATAGAGCGATATGGACGCGGTAAAGGTTTGGAACATCCGGTGACCAAGGGCTGATCTTTGAAACAGTGAGATGAATTACTTCGCTCGTGTTACCTATTTCATGGGTTACTGAGGCCGCGATATTACCATCCGGACCGATGACATTTACCAAGGCGCTGGTACCGACTGCAGGTGCAGTCAGTTCGAGATGGACAGCCACCTCACCGGTTTTGAGGTCGGCGTTGACACTGCAATGCGCAATATGTACGCGGTTTCGCGCTTCCACTGTGACCGATTGCCAGATGCCGCCAAGCGGTCCGTACCAGCTTTGCTTGCCATGCGGTATTTCCGCAAACGGGAAGTCAGGCGCGGTATTCGCATCGCCATCAGGCAACAAAACCGAGACCTCGATTTCGTTTTCATCCTTCAACAAGGATTGGGGAAGAAGATACTCAAAGGGCAGATAACCGCCTTCATGCTTTCCGAGCAATGCGCCATTTACCCGAACCTCAGAAAAGTAGCTAACTGCACCAAAATGCAGGATAATTTCGTGGTCGATATAATCCGCTGGCAGACTGAAAGAGCGCTTGTAAACCGCCCTCCCCGATACTTGGCGTAAATCGGCAAACTCGGCTTGCCAAGGCAAAGGAACGTTTGCGATACGCCATTGTCCGTCGCGCTCATGACGAAAGTCCCATGGCCCGTCCAACGACAACAATTTGCGAAGCCCGGCGTAGTTTCCAGATGCGGACGTCATTCTCTTCCTTCAGGATAATTTTATTAGTTATATTATTATCAATTATCGGCATTTTATGAGCTATGCAAGATGCCAAATGAAATATATTCCTGTCTGGGAAGTGCTGAGCACAGCATTTCGGGGGACCATCCGGCTTGAACCACACATGAGCAAACGCGCGACCATGGTCGATATTGCCAATCAGGCTGGCGTGTCGCAGGCGACGGTATCGCTTGTCTTGAACAATGTTGCCAACAGCCGTGTGTCGCAGGAAACCCGCGAGCGCGTAAAGGCTGTCGCCGACGAACTCGGTTATCGCAAGGGGCGCTCCCATGAACCCGTTGAATCAGGTGTGCGGGTCATCGGACTGCTCATCGACGAAGTGACCACAACTCCATTTGCTGCGCCGCTTATTGAAGGTGCGCGGGACGAGGCTGCGGCACACGACTGTGTCGTCGCCGTGTTTTGCACCGGGGGTGATCCAGTGATTGAACAGGCGGCCTTGAACGTGTTAGCGAATACGCGGTTGATCGGCATACTTTATACCAGCCTCATCACCCGAACGGTGACGCCGCCCGACGCCCTTCTCGATACGCCCTGCGTACTTCTCAATTGCCATGAACGCCGACGGCATTTCCCCTCCGTTATACCAAGCGATGTCGTCGGCGGTTTCGGCGCTGTTGAAGCTTTGGTCAAAGCGGGGCATCGCAGGATCGCTCATATCGCGGGAGAAGATTGGGGTGAATCAGCACACGACCGGCGGCTTGGCTACCGGCAGGCATTGACCAGCGCTGACATTACCTATGACGAGAACCTCTTGGCGACGCCCGCTTGGACGGTTGATAGCGGACGTGAAATGACATTGAAATTGCTCGATTTGGCAAACCCGCCGACCGCCATATTTTGCTTTAATGATCGTGCCGCGATCGGTTGTTATGAAGCCTTACGGTTGCGTGGTCTACGCGTTCCTGAGGACGTGTCGGTCATGGGTTTTGACGACGAGGATCTTGTGGCTCACATGCTCCCGCCGCTATCGACAATGGTGCTGCCGCACGATGAAATGGCGCGCTGGGCTGTCAATGTTTTGATTGAACAGGAGGGCAAAACCTGGCCGCCTGAGAACCCGCAAAAAATGAAAATCGAATGTGGACTGGTCATGCGCGGCTCCGTCGCGCCGCCGCGACGCTAAGTCGGCAAAACCTCTGTATTTGACTGAACCCAATTAACTGATACACAACGGCTCCACTTCGATCTTTCCGGGACCACTGGTATGAGCCGCAACTTTCTGGTCGTTGATCCCGAAGAGGGTTTGGATATCCTCAAAGCCTTTGCCTCGGCGGCGCGTGTCAAAGTGTTGAAGCTCTTGCACACGAACGGGCCGATGAATGTCAATGACATTGCGACGGCACTTACCCTTCCGCAATCAACCATTTCATCCAATATCCAGATTTTGGAGGATGCCGGTCTCATCCGTACGGAGACACAGCGGGCGCGCAAGGGCAATCAGAAAATTTGCCATACATCGTTTGACGAAGTGCTCGTCATGTTCAAAGACGATGCCAATGCGATGAATGCCAATACTATCGAAGTCGCAATGCCGCTCGGGCTCTATACGAGCTGCGAGGTCAGCGCGCCGTGCGGTCTCTGTTCGGCGGATGGCATTATCGGGCTGCTCGACGTGCCCAACACATTCCTCGATCCGGAACGGATGCGGGCGGGGTTGATTTGGTTCACGCGCGGGTTTTTGGAATATCAGTTTCCGAACAATGCAAAGCTCGCCAAGGGCGACATTGACTCGATGGAATTCTCGTTGGAACTCTCCTCAGAGGTGCCCGGTACGGCAGCAGATTGGCCGTCAGACATTACCGTTGCAGTGAATGGCATCGATATCGGGACTTGGACGTCGCCCGGTGATTTCGGCGACAAGCGCGGCGTTTATACGCCCGGCTGGTGGAAGTTGAAGGGCAGCCAATATGGCAAGCTCAAGAGTTGGCGCGTCACAGGTGACGGCACTTATGTCGACGGTATGAAGATTTCTCCGGTATCCCTGAAGGAGTTGGATCTCGGCAATCACCATTCGATCCGCCTTCGCATCGGCGTCAAAGACGATGCCAAACATCCCGGCGGGATCAATATTTTTGGTCGTGGTTTTGGCAATTACGATCAAGACATCGTGTTGCGCCTCAACACGCGGCGCTGATCTATCCCCATTTCTATCCACGTCTTGATCTGGGCTTCCAATCTTTTCCAGATTCAAATTTGGCGTTATTTTCACTTGACGCCCATGGCAGCTTGCCCGATATATATCTTAATTTCTGATATAGACCCAATAATCGGAATGTATGGAGGGTGGAATGAAGGCGACGGTTACCGCGCATCGCGACTACACGATTTCAACAATTGACGACCGCGTTTACAGCGCCTTTTTAGAGCATTTGGGCCGGGCGATTTATACGGGCATTTACGAGCCGGACCATGCTACCGCTGATAAAAACGGCATGCGCGGCGATGTGGCCGAACTCGTCAAAGATTTGAACATTCCCTATGTGCGCTATCCGGGCGGAAATTTCGTTTCAGCCTATAACTGGGAAGACGGCGTCGGCCCCCGCGAGCAGCGCCCCACACGGCTTGATCTGGCATGGCATACCTCGGACAACAATTCTGTCGGTGTGCATGAATTCTCGGACTGGTGTGACACGGTCGGCACGAAGATGATGTTGGCGATTAATCTTGGCTCACGCGGTCTCGATGAAGCGCGCAATTTCGTTGAGTATGTCAACGGGCCGACGGGTTCGTACTGGGGCGACCTTCGCAAAAAGAATGGTCGCGCAGAGCCTTTCAACGTCAATCTCTGGTGCCTCGGCAACGAGATGGACGGGCCATGGCAGGTCGGTCACAAGACGGCGGATGAATATGGACGCTTGGCGGCTGAAACAGCCAAGACGCTTCGCGCCTTTGACAAAAACTTGGAACTCATTGTCTGCGGATCGTCCAATGCCGATATGAAGACCTACCCAGAATGGGAGCGGACGGTTCTTGAACATACATATGAGTCGGTCGACCATATTTCACTGCATATGTATTTCGCCAATCGCGCGAAGAACACTGCGAACTATTTGGCGCTGAACCATAAGCTCGACAATTATATCGCAACCGTCGAGAGCGCGATTAATCTCGTCAAATCCAATAAACGCTCCAAGCATAATGTCGGCATCTCGTTTGACGAATGGAATGTCTGGTATCATTCCAACCAGCAAGACCGCGCTATATTAGACGGCAAGGAAGGCTGGCCGCATGCGCCGCGCCTTTTGGAAGACATTTATAATTTCGAGGATGTACTGCAAGTCGGCTGTATTTTGAACACGTTTATCCGCCGCTCCAACATCGTCAAAATTGCCTGCATAGCGCAATTGGTCAATGTCATCGCACCAATCATGACCGATCCGAAGGGCGCGGCATGGCGGCAATCGATTTACTATCCGTACTACTTTGCCTCGATCTTTGGGCGCGGAACGGCGCTTAATCTTGCCATCAAATCACCCGGCTATGATGCCGATGTTGCGGACAATGTGCCTTATGTCGATGTTTCCGGCGTTCATAATGAAGCTGAAGGCGTCATCACGTTTTTTGCGGTCAATCGTCATGGTTCGGAGAACCTCGACGTCGAAATCAGTTTGCAAGGCTTTGGTGCGGCAAGCATTATCGATCATCAGGTAATGACGCATTCCAAGCTGGAAGCCGTCAATACATCGGGCGATCAAAACAATGTCGCGCCGAAAAAGGGCAGCGGCGCTACGGTCGAAGACGGCATGGTCAAAGCCAAACTGCCGCCCTATTCCTATCAAATGATCCGCGTAAAGGTTTGAAATTATGCTCTATCGACGTCTCGGCAAATCCGGTCTGCAAGTCAGCGAGTTTTCATTGGGTTCGTGGGTGACCTTCAGCAAGCAGGTGCATGAAAGCGATGCGCTGAAATTGATGACCACCGCTTATGATGCCGGCATCAATTTCTTCGACAATGCGGAGGGCTATGAGGCCGGCGATTCCGAGAAGTTGATGGGCCAAGCGCTCAAGAAACTTAATTGGAGCCGCGATTCTTATGTGGTTTCCAGCAAGGTCTTTTGGGGCGGCTCGAAGCCGACGCAACGCGGCTTATCCCGCAAGCATGTGTTCGACGCCTGCCATGCGGCTTTGAAGCGATTGCAGGTGGATTATCTCGACCTGTTCTTCTGCCATCGCCCCGATGTTGATACGCCGATTGAGGAAACCGTGCGGGCGATGCACGACCTTATTCAGCAGGGTAAGGTGCTCTATTGGGGCACGTCCGAATGGTCAGCGCAGCAGATTACTGAGGCTTGGATGGTGGCGAAGGATCTGAAGATCACGCCACCCACCATGGAACAGCCGCAATATAATCTGTTCGAACGCGAGAAGGTCGAGGGCGATTACCTGCCGCTCTATGACACAGTCGGGCTCGGCACCACCATCTGGTCACCGCTGGCGTCGGGTGTTTTGACAGGGAAATACAATAAGGGTGTGCCAGACGATTCACGGCTTAATCTACCCGGCTATGAATGGTTGAAGGCGGAATGGGAGAGGCCGGAAGGTAAGGCGAAACTCGTCAAAGTCGAGAAACTCGCCAAACTTGCCGATAAGATCGGTATGCCCATCCATCACATGGCTCTCCTCTGGTGCCTGTCCAATCCAAACGTCTCGACCGTCATTTTGGGAGCATCGAAATTGGCGCAGTTGAACGACAATCTTGAGGCATTGAAAAATCGGGACAAATTGACCAGCGATGTCAAAGCCAAGATTGAAGCGATTATGCAGAACAAACCTGAAGGGCTGAAGCGCTACTGAGATTCAGTAGTTTTTCTGGGAAATCTGTAGGCGCGATAGCTGCCGATAGGCGGGGTGAGCGATTGCCAAGCCAACCATCTTCCAGCCAAAGTGCGCTCAATTGGGCCGAGTTTAGAGTGGACATGGTCTTGCACCTGAATAATCATTCGGTCGTAGGCGTTCAATGCTGCATGAAGCGCGTTGACATAGGCGGGTGAATTCATCGGAGCGAACTGCGCTGTTTTGTATTCACGCAGCACCGTCTCGAATTCTGCCGAGAGCCGGTCATTCGGATCAAATTCGGTTGGTACATAGGGCACAGACACTGTCTGCGGCACGGTGCCGAAATGCAGCATCATGTCGGTGAGATTTTTGTAGGCTTTTGCGGCGGTGACAATGCGAACGAGCGACGCTGAGTATCCAGACGCATTGTCAATCTTGGCCAAATTGCCCTTCAACAGTTCCAGATTGGCGCGGGCAGAAACATCGTGATGATCATGATTGCCGTGGATGCCCATAGCGCCGATGTTATTCGCCATTTGCATGCCGACATCCGGCATGACGGTGACCTGATGGTCGTAGGAATGGAAGAAGAACTGGTTGTTGAGAACAATTTGCTGGTAGAGTTCACGGTACTTTGCCGTGTCGGCCTCCGAAAGCTCTTCGCCCTTCTCAACGCGTTCAAAAAGCGCCAAGTTTTCAAACCGAATCCTTTTGCCAAGCGTTTTATGCGGGACGATGACCGACGACGCTTCATTAAGGATGTCTACAAGCGCGGAGATTTCCGTCGGCGTTCGGGCCGGCGGGTCATAGGGCGTGTTGTAGACGGCAAAGCCAAGCGCACCGACCAGCGCCAATTGCGCCAGCCGCTTGAGTATTGTTCTAAACCGCATATCCCACACCGCATTTCAAGTGCGGGGTTTCATACCCCGCGCTGCCCTGCGCCCGAATGAAGTGTAGGCAAGGAATGGAATTCCCGCAATAGTATCAGCAATCTATGCCTTACGAAATCGACGTTCCCAAATGCGCGCTTGATTTCATCATGGTTGGCGTTGCCTTAGCTTGGCGCAATTCCTCGACCGAGCGCACTTTCAGCCGCGCCGCACCTTCCCAATTGCGGGTTTTGACCTTCGGATTTTTCATCCGCTCGACAGCAGCCGGAATGGCATCGGCATATTGTGGCAACCATTGGGCTTGGGCGACCAGCATTTCATCGACCATCTGCCAAACTTCATCCGGATTGCAGATCGCGCCAACGAGCGGGTCGTGCAGCACGGCAAGTTTCAACAGATCAACATCGCCCGTCATAGCGGCTTTCACTGACATGCGCTGAACATTAACCGAAGCGATACATGTGGCGGCGCAGGCGTCGGAGATTTCAATGCCTTCCACCATGTTGATGCCAAAACGATCGACAAAACCCGGTGATTCAATGATGGCATCAGCAGGAAGATTTTTGATAACACCGTTGTTTCTGACATTGAAGTGACCGCGATAGACACGACCGGTTTCCAAGGCTTCGATGATATGACTGGCATGCTCATCAGTGCGCTCATATTCGGAGAGCGGCTTGTTGGCATCGGCCAGGAACTTTGGATGGTCCTCTTCGAACCAATTTCGGTTCTCGGTGCAGTAGCGAAGGTAGCCGCCGGTCTCGCCGTGAATCCATTCGGATAGATCGATCCATTGGTTCAGCTCGTCCGGCCGTTTGCGATACCAAGGCAGGTATTCGGAGAGATGACCGTTACTTTCAGTCGAATAGAACCCGAAACGCTTCAACACATCGATGCGGACCTTTTCCTGCTTGGAATAGACCGGATGGCGTTCAAAGGCGGCAACGAGTTCGTCCTTGCCGATCTTGCGGCCTTTATGGCGGATGTCGATATACCAGGTCTGATGGTTGATACCGGAACAGATGATGTCGATCTCGCGGTGATCTTGAACACCGAGCGCCCGCGCAATCTGCCGCCAGCCATTTTGCACACCATGGCAGAGACCCACCGTGTTGACCTTGCCATATTCAAGCGCGGCCCATGTGTTCATCGCCATCGGGTTGGCATAGTTGAGGAACAACGCACCCGGCTCGCAGAGTTCGTTGATGTCATTGCAAAATTCAAGCGTCGCCGGAATGGTGCGCTGGCCGTACATGATGCCACCCGCGCAGATCGTGTCGCCGACGCATTGGTCAACGCCATATTTCAGCGGGATGCGAATGTCATCGGCAAATGCTTCCAGCCCGCCGATGCGCACGCAGCTCATTACATATCGCGCACCTTTTAGAGCCTCGCGCCGATCCGTTGTGGCAATGACTTTGGCGGGGAGTTTATTGACATCAACAATGCGCTGAATGATCTCGGCGACCATGTCGAGATTGTGCTGGTTGATGTCTGTCAGCGCGATTTCCATGCCGGTAAATTCCGGCACACAGAGAAGATCGCTGACGAGCTTTCGCGTAAAGCCGACACTGCCTGCGCCGATAATGGTTAGTCTGAAGGGAGCGGACATTGGATTTCTCCTATTGATTTTGCAGGGAGGTCAAAAA
>JANOYJ010000101.1:0-2214 GCA_031428815.1 Phyllobacterium sp. | reverse complement strand
TGCCGATGCCTTCCGCTCATTAGGGTTAGACCGGCGTGATGCGCTCTGGGCGGCGCGTGGTCTCAATCGCGTCGGCGGACAGGAAGATTTGCCGCTGTTTTCGATTGTGGCGGACCCAACCCGCGAAAGGGATTTCGGCCTACCAAACATGTTAATTGGCGAGCACGTCGTTGAAGATTACCGCACCATCGGTCTTTCGTTAAAAACTCATCCGGCCGCCCTCCTTCGCTCTGAACTCACCACGCAAGGCGTCACGCCATCCGAGCGACTGGCCGACATGAAAAACGGTGCCAAGGTGCGCGTTGCCGGTCTGGTTCTGGTGCGCCAGCGCCCCGGCACAGCTTCCGGTGTTATCTTCATGACCTTGCAAGATGAAGGTCATGTCGCCAATGTCGTGGTCTGGCCAAAGATATTCGAGCAATTTCGTGGCGAAGTACTAGGCTCCCGCTTTTGCGCCGTCGATGGCTATGTGCAAAGCGAGAGCGGTGTCGTGCATGTCATCGCCAAGCGCATCATCGACTTCTCTCCATTGCTCGCCAAACTATCCAGCGCAGAGTTGATGATGACCGTGACATCCGCCGATGAGGTAAAGCGTCCCGTCGAGATGGATTCGCGCAAGCATCCGCGCAATGTTCGTCATAAGTTGAGTTATGAAACCACAGCGAAGATAATGCCGAAGGGACGGAACTTTCATTGATACCACTTTTGTACCGATGAATCTCCTGAGGCGCGAAAAATCAGATTGATCCACTAAAAGTCAATGAGGGAGTTATTGGAATGAGGCAATTTTCACCCGTGAAGTTCGTCGATGTTCGGCTTGAGGGCCTGTTCTGGAAGGAGCGTCTCGACACGGTGCTTACTGAAACCATTCCAAGCCAACATGCCAAGCTTGAAGAGTATAAAATATTGGAATCGCTGGATGTGCCTCAGCCGCCCCCGCCGCTGCGTTTCCCGCGCAATCAACATAATTTCACGGTTCAGGTCTTCTGGGATTCTGACATCGGTAAATGGATCGAAACCGCGAGTTATGGCCTTTCTCATCGACGCGATGACAAGATCGACGCGCAGATTGAAGCGATTGTCGATAAGTTTGAAAAAGCTCAACTTTCCGACGGCTATCTAAACCTTTGGTATATCGGGCGCGAGCCGGACAAGCGCTGGACAAATTTACGCGACAATCATGAACTCTACAATGCGGGGCACATGCTGGAAGGCGCTATTGCCTACTTTCTTGCAACAGGTCGCAGACGCTGGCTCGATATTATGGAGCGCTTCATTGCCCATATCGATGCAACCTTCGGACCACGCGCCGGCCAGAAACCGGGCTATTGCGGGCATCAGGAAATCGAGCTTGCCCTTATCAAACTCTACCATTTGACAAAGGATCGAAAACACCTTGATCTTGCTATCTACTTTATCAATCAGCGCGGTACGCAGCCCCCTCATTACTTCGACACAGAGGCCCGCGCACGCGGTGAAGACCCGGCTTCCTATTGGTTTAAGAATTACGAATATAACCAATCGCACATGCGTGTTCGGGATCAAACCAAAGTCGTCGGCCACGCCGTGCGCGCCATGTATATGTATACTGCCATGGCCGATCTTGCCGCCGAGTTACAAGACGCAGGGCTCAAGCACGCCTGCGAGGTTCTTTGGAAAGATGTAATGGCGACCAAAATGTATGTCACGGCAGGCCTTGGGCCATCGGCACATAATGAGGGCTTCACCCATGATTATGACCTGCCCAACGAGACCGCCTACGCGGAAACCTGCGCATCTGTGGCGTTGATCTTCTGGGCACAGCGTATGCTGCATCTGGACTTGGACGGTCAATATGCGGACGTTCTGGAAAGAGCACTTTACAATGGGGCGCTGTCTGGGCTGTCCCGTGACGGACGTCACTACTTTTATGCCAACCCCCTGGAAAGTAATGGTACTCCGACACGCTGGGACTGGCACACATGTCCGTGTTGCACGATGAATGTGGCGCGTTTGATCGGCTCAGTCGGTGGGTATTTCTGCTCCAGCAGCGACGATGAAATCGCGTTCCACCTTTATGGAGGCATCTCCACATCGGTCCAACTGATGACAGGAAAAGTCGCGCTTCGTGAGAAGAGCAACTACCCTTGGTCCGGTGATATTCGCATCGAGATTGAGCCTGAAAGTCCCGCGGAGTTCACGGTCAATTTGCGCATCCCCGATTGGTGCAAAGGA